>DATDKN010000130.1:0-15051 GCA_036519995.1 Terrimicrobium sp.
ATTGGCATCTGACGCAGAGTCCGATGCACGACGGGCTGCGCCGCCTGGTTCAGCATCTCAACTGGCTTTATGCGAACGAGCCAGCCTGTTACGAATTCGATGATAGCTACGAAGGGTTCGAATGGATCGATTTCAACGACGCCGATAATAGCGTCTGGTCATTCATGCGCAAGGGGCGCAAGCAGACGATCGTCTTTATCGTCAATGCGACGCCAATTCCTCGCGGTGGCTACCGCGTCGGGGTAAACGCCCCAGGATTCTACGAGGAAATTCTCAACACCGACGCCGCGACCTACGGCGGCAGCAATCTCGGAAATTGGGGCGGACGCTACGCCGAACACTGGACATGGCAAGACAAGCCATATTCCATTGTCATCGATCTGCCGCCGTTGTCCGTCTCGGCATTCAAGCTGGTGCCGCCTGCTCAGCAGGCGCCTACGGAGCTCTGAGGCGGGCAAGTGATACGTTCCCGCTACGATAAAGTCGGGAACTTTGTGGAGGCGCTTGTGCCAAGCGCCTGCCGATTTGGTTCGGCGCCCGGTCAGGCGCCGATCGATTCCTGAATCGCTGAAGCGATGCGGTCAGCCTGACCGTTGATGAGCGATTCGTCGCGTCCCTCGACCAGGAGACGAATTTTTGGTTCGGTTCCCGAATAGCGCAAGAGGACGCGTCCCTTGCCGTCGAGAGTTTGCTCAGTTTCCCGGAGTAGCCGCTGCACCGGTCCGAGCGTCTCGAGAGCAGGTTTTTCGCGGACCTTGAGGTTTCGCTGCGCTTGGGGATACTTTCTCAGGACCTTCTTGAGTTCGCTCAACGGGCGGCCGGTTTCGATCATGATGCGCAAGATTTGCAAGGCACTGACGATTCCGTCACCGGTGGTGGCATAGTCCCGGAAGATCATGTGGCCGCTTTGTTCACCACCCACATTCAACCCTTCTCGCAACATCGTCTCGATGACGTAGCGGTCGCCGACCTTGGTGCGGAGGACCTTTCCCGACGCCGCGGCGAGGGTCTCATCGAGACCGAAATTGCTCATGACGGTGGCGACGAGGGTATTCGCGGCTAGGCGACCCTTTTTGAGGAGATCCAAGGCGGCGATGGCCATAATTTCGTCGCCATCGACCAACTCACCGCGCTCATCGCAAAGCAGCACTCGGTCGGCATCCCCATCATGGGTGATACCGACGTCGGCGTGGGTTTCCTTGACGGCCCTTTGAATCTCCGCCGGAAATGTGCTCCCGCAGTTCGCGTTGATATTCGTCCCGTTCGGAACGTTGTTGACGACCTGAAGGTCCGCGCCTAGCTCGCGCAAGATGCAGGGAGTGGATTTGTAGGCGGCGCCATTGGCGCAGTCCACCGCGATACGCAGGGCATCCAGAGTAAAGCCACGTGGGAAGCTTTGCTTGGCAAACTCGACGTAGCGGCCGAGGGCATCGTCGATACGAAAAGCCTTCCCGATCCTTGTTGCCGTTGGACGAATGTTTTCGATCTCACCGCTGAAGACGATGTCTTCGATGCGCTTCTCGACATCGTCATCGAGCTTGTAGCCATCATGGCGGAAGAACTTGATGCCATTATCCTCATAGGGATTGTGAGAGGCGGAAAGGACGATGCCCGCATCGGCGCGGAGCGAGCGTGTGATGAAGGCGATTCCTGGGGTCGGCAGGGGCCCGATGATGAGGACGTCCACTCCGAGTGAAGTGATCCCGGCGACCATGGCGTTCTCGAGCATATAGCCGGAGAGCCGGGTGTCCTTCCCGATGACGATCTTACGCCGGTCTGCTAAGTGGTGCGAGTTGCCGCCGGCGGTTCCAAAGACATGCGCGGCAGCGCGCCCCAATTTCAAGGCGGTTTCGGAGGTGACTGGTTCGATATTGGCGATACCCCGAACACCATCTGTGCCGAAGAGCCTTTTCTGGGAACTCATGTTTTTGGTTTTGAGAGCCTCGACGGAGGCGCTCCTTGCTCAAACTGCGGCGGATTTTTGTCCACGTTCTTGCTGATGAGATACCACAGGGCGCAAGCGAGAATCAGGCAGGTGACCTTCGGTCTCCAGTCGTTCGTCAGTATCTCTTTGATGAGGCTCATGATGAAGAAGAAGTTGGCTCAGGCGCCGCCGGAATTTGTCGACACTCAGATTGCGTTCAAGAATGCCATTGTGGCAAATCGAAACTTGGCCTGTCTCCTCAGAAACGACGATGGCGACGGCATCTGATTCCTCCGATAAGCCGAGGGCTGCCCTGTGACGCAGGCCGAGATTGCGATCGAGGTCTTCACGCTGGGTGAGGGGGAAAATACAGGCAGCGGCGAGCATACGATCATTGTGAACGATCAGTCCCCCATCGTGCAGAACGGTTTTTGGATGGAAGATGGTTAGCGCGAGCTCTTTTGAGTATTCGGCATCGAGCATCACGCCGGTCTCGATAAAAGGCTTCAAGGCGATTTCCCGCTCGACGGCGATGAGCGCACCAAAGCCCTTGCTGGAGACTTCGAAGGCGGTATCTGTGAGTTCTTCAATAGTCTCTCGCTTTTCGAAGGCGGAAGTAAAGAACGGATGGCTGCCAAGATCAGTCAACGCTCTGCGAAGCTCCGGCTGAAAAATCACCACTAATGCGATCGCCAGAAAGACGGAGAGGCTGCGCAGAATCCAGCCTATCACAGCCAGGTTAAAGAGCTGAGAAAGAAAGGTCAGGGTGAGAAAGAGAAGCGCGAGCCCAATGAGAATGCGTGCGCCATGCGTGCCGCGCAGATAGATGTAGATGTAGTAGAGGACGGCTGCGAGAATGCCGATCTCGACAGGAATCCGCCAATATTGCGCGACAAATTGTCCGATAGTTTCAAGCATTCACATTTGGTCCGGTGTTGATAATCGAAGCTCTCGGCGAGGCAACGAAGCCCTCACCCTCTCCGTTGCGGTCACCTCCGCGAGCAGCAAGCGGCAATGAGGAGAATTGAGGCGTCGTTACTTGGAATTTAGCGCAAAATACATGCAATTGCATCTCAGCCCTGGCAAATTGCTTCGGTCATTCGCAGAGCCTCCCGGTGAGGCTTGGGATCATGAACCCGAAATATGCGCGCACCTTTCTCTCGGCAAAAGCTGGTGAGGGCAATTCCTGGCCAAAACCTCTCGGTGGTGGAGGGCGCCTGCGCGAGCCAGCGAAGGAAAGATTTCCGCGAGACACCTATCAGCACCGGCGGACCTATTTGAACGACTCGGTCCAGCGATCGGAGCAAAGTCGCGTTGTGTTCTGCCGTTTTCCCAAAACCAATCCCTGGATCAATCGCCATCCGTTCCGCGGCCATCCCGTAGCCTATCGCGACCGAAACGCGCTGTCTAAGGAATTCAGCCACCTCGGCGGTGACATCCTTGTACTCGGGCTTTTCCTGCATCGTTCGCGGCTTTCCCTGCATATGCATCAGAACGATTCCGGCGCCGGATTTGGTGGCCACCTCTGGCATGCGCGCGTCACCGCGCAATGCGGTGACATCATTGATGATTTCAGCGCCGAGCGCGATAGCTGCCTCGGCAACGACCGCTTTCGAGGTGTCGATCGAAATGACCACTTGGCTGCGCGCCCGGAGACCCTCGATTACAGGGATAGTCCGCCGAAGTTCCTCTTCGGCCTCCACCGGCACGGCTCCAGGGCGCGTAGACTCTCCACCGATGTCGATGATCTCGGCACCTTCCGACTCCATGCGCAGCGCGTGGGCGATGGCGCTTTCCGATTCAAGAAAGTTACCGGCATCCGAGAACGAATCCGGTGTCACGTTAAGCACGCCCATGATGACCCCTCGCCGGGTCAGGTCGAACGAGCGCCGCCTCAGTTTCCAGATCACGGTTTAGGGGACTTTTCCTCGGCCGTCGCGGAGTCGAATCGAGGCCGAACGCGCGTGGGCATCGAGTCCTTCGATTTTGCTGAAGGTTTCAAGGGCTGGCAACGACGCGCGGAGTGCAGGTCCGTCGAACATCACTACGCTGGTACGGTGTTGAAACTGATCGGCAGTCAGTCCAGCAAAGCCTTTTCCAGCACCCCCCGTGGGAAGCTCATGACTCGGCCCGGCGAGAAAATCTCCTGCGACAACCGGCGACATCCCTCCCATGAAAATCGCTCCTGAAGTTGTCAGCCCCAGAGCAATTTCGCCGGGCCGCTCCGTGGCAATGGCCACATGCTCGGCGGCGAATTCATTGGCGAGGGCTACAGCCTCCTTCAGCTCGCGAACCAAAACAAGCTTCGCATTCCTCAAGGCGAGGCCGAGCTCGTTCCTTCGCCCCGAGAGATTAACTTGCCTCCGGAGAGAAGCAGCTACGGCATCGAGCACGCGGCTCGAGTCGGTCAAGAGGATTGCGATACTGCCTTTCCCGTGTTCAGACTGGGCGAGCAAGTCGGCTGCGATCCAGTCCGGCTCGGCAGATTCATCAGCAATGACAAGGATTTCACTTGGGCCAGGGAGAAGGTCGACGCCAACAGTTCCAAAAACCTGGCGTTTCGCTTCGATGACAAAGGCGTTGCCCGGGCCAAAAATTTTGTCCACCGAGGGGATTGTCGCGGTGCCGAGGGCAAGTGCAGCGATAGCTTGCGCGCCTCCGAGACGATAAACTTCGGTGGCGCCGCATTCGGCGAGAGCGCCCAGCAAGGCGTCTTGCAGTGATCCGTCTGCTCTCGGTGGCGTCACCGCAACGATTTCTGGCACACCGGCTGCCTGGGCGAGTGTGCAAGTCATTACCGCCGTCGAAACTAGCGGGGCGGTGCCGCCTGGGACATAAATTCCAACCCGGCGAAACGGGTCGAATCTTTCGCCTACGATCGCCCCTTGCCTGTTCTTCATAAACCAGCTCTTGCGAAGGCTTCGCCGGGCGAACGCCCGGACGTTTGTCTTGGCGGAGCGGATCGCTTCCCTTACCTCCCTCGGCAGACCCGCGCGCGCAGCGGCGAGTTCATCCGAGCCGACGCGAAGCTGCGCCGCCTTCAAACGAGGTCCGCTGAACTTTTCGGTGAAACGTATCAGCGCTGAATCCCCGTCCTTGCCGACTGCCTGGAGGATTTCAGATACGGTCTTGCTCACCTTCGCGTCGGGTATCGGACGACGGTTCAGTTGCTTGAGGAACTTGGCGTAACCCGAATCGTAATGACGAATGACTTTCATCCTGCAGAAGCAGACCCTTTTTGTGGCGACCGTGTCCTCACGGCCGAAAAACTTTGATCCACAGCGGCGGGGATGCCGCTACAGCAAAATACAATACGCGGGCTGGTATATCGCGGGCGCTGAGTCTTGCCAAATCATTTACTGCATCCAATGGCGAGCATCGTTGGCGGCAAGTTAGGGCGCTACGCAGTCGAGATGCGAACGTGCACCGGCTTCTACCACCTTGGTCTCCGCACCCGCACTAGGTGCCGAGCAGGAGTCGCGCGGGATTCTCAATACAGTCCTTCACGCGAATCAAGAAGGTGACAGCTTCCTTGCCGTCCACGACCCGGTGATCGTAACTCAGAGCCAAAAACATCATGGGGCGAATGACAACCTGGCCTTTCTCCGCGACGGGCCGCTCCTGGATCTTGTGCATGCCGAGGATGCCGCTTTGAGGCGGATTCAAAATTGGAGTGCTCAACAGCGATCCGTAGACTCCTCCGTTTGAGATTGTAAACACGCCCCCTTGAAGGTCCTCGAGGCCGATTTTTCCTTCGCGGGCTTTGACGGCAAATCCCACCAAGTCGCTCTCGATCTCGCTAAAGGACTTCTCATCGCAGTTGCGAAGAACCGGAACGATAAGCCCTTTCTCCGTCCCGACGGCGACCCCGATGTCATAGTATTTGTTCTGGACTAGATCATCTCCGTCCATCCGCGAATTGATGGCCGGGACAGCTTTGAGTGCGTCGACCACTGATTTGATGAAGAAGGACATGAAGCCAAGCTTGACTCCATGTCTCTTTGTAAACTCCTCCTGCATTTCTTTGCGAAGAGCCATGACTCCGCTCATATCGCACTCGTTGAAGGTGGTGAGGATGGCAGCCGTGTGCTGAGCCATCACCAACTGCGCGGCGATCTTCCGGCGCAGCGGTGTCAGCTTCTTCCGCGCTGTGCGGGGATCATCGGGCGCAGCGATCTTCGGTTTGGCTGCTGGTGCTTCTTCTTTCTTGGCTGGAGCAGCAGGCGCTGGCGGCGGCGGCGCGGGTGTTGGCGGTGGGGCTTGTGGAGCTTCCGCTGGCGGCGCTGCGACAGCAGGCTCAGGTTTGGCAGGCTCCGCGGCCTTCTCCGCCGGGGCCCCGCCGGGTTCAATTACGGCAACGACCTGGTCGATTTTGACCTCGTCTCCTTCAGCGGCTTGGGTCCTCAAGATTCCCGACTCGGGCGCATTTACCTCGGTAGAGACTTTGTCGGTCTCCAGCGTAAAGAGCACGTCACCGGAGTTCACGGATTCGCCGTCCTTCTTATGCCACGTAGAGAGAATACCAGAGGTGATGGACTCGCCAACCGTAGGAACTTTGACTTCGACGTTCATAAAGGGGGATGAGGACTACTAGACTTCGAAGGCCTGCTTGACGAGGGCGGCCTGCTGCGCCTGGTGGGCTTGGATGGTTCCGGTTGCCGGGCTGGCACTTGCCGGACGACCAGCATAGTGGATGTACCCGGGGAAGAGGTTTAGCAATTGAGGGAGGACAAACGTCCAAGCGCCCATGTTCTCCGGCTCCTCCTGACACCAGATGAATTTCTTGGCATTGATGAAGGGCTTCGCCAGGCGGGCGACCTTTTCTTTGTAGAGCGGATAGAGCTGCTCGATACGAATGATCGCGGCCGCATCGGTGAGGTTGTTTTCCTTCCGGTATTTGACGAGGTCGTAATACACCTTGCCCGAACAGAAGATCACGCGCTCAACTTTCTTTGCGGAGGCCTCGGAATCAGCCAGGATCTCGAAAAAGCGCGAGTCGGTGAAGTCCGACTCGGTAGAGACGGCTTGCTCGTGTGTGAGCAGGCTCTTTGGAGTCATCAGGATGAGCGGCTTTCGATACTTGCGATGCATCTGGCGGCGCAGGACGTGAAAGTATTGCGCCGGTGTGGTCGGGTAGCAGACCTGCATGTTCTCTTCCGCGCAAAGTAGCAGGAACCGCTCGAGGCGAGCACTTGAATGCTCGGGGCCCTGCCCTTCATAGCCGTGAGGGAGGAGCAGGACGATCGCGCTGGGACGGCGCCACTTCGATTCCGATGAGGCGATAAATTGATCGATAATAATCTGAGCGCCGTTGGCAAAGTCGCCGAACTGAGCCTCCCAAAGATAGAGCTGCAGCGGGAAGTCCATCGAATAGCCGTAGTCGAATCCGAGCACGGCGTACTCGGAAAGGGGGCTGTTATAGACGCAAAAGCGAGCCTGATTTTGGCGAAGATGGTTCAGAGGAATATAGCGTTGCCGGTTGTCCTCATCATACAGGACGCTGTGGCGATGGCTAAAGGTGCCGCGGCGGCTATCCTGTCCCGACAGGCGCACTGGAGTCCCTTCGAGCAAGAGGGAGCCGAAAGCGAGCGCCTCGGCGAATGCCCAGTTGTAGGGGCCGCCTGCCTTCCAGACTTGCAGGCGGCGCTCGAGCAGGATTCGCTTGATCTTCGGCAGGACTCGGAAGTCTTCCGGGACTGTCGTCAGCGTCTTGGCGATCGTATCGAGCGTTTCCTTGGTGATCGCTGTGGTGATCGGCGCGTGCGAGTACGGCGGCTGGAAAATAGCGGTAGATCCCGCAAATTCATGCGCCTTTGCCTTCTCGGCGGCCGCAAGCTTGACCTGCGAGAGGGCATCGTTCAGCTCCTTAAGCGATTCCGCTTTGAGGGCCGCAGCCTCCTCAGCGGAAACCGTCCCGAGCGAAGCAATCTGGCTCAAAAAGACTTCGCTCGGCAGCGGATGGTTCTTGATGCGGTTGTAGAGATCAGGCTGGGTAAAGGCAGGTTCGTCCCCCTCGTTGTGCCCATGACGCCGGTAGCAATAAATGTCCACGACAACATCGCGACCGAACTCGTGGCGAAATTCCAATGCGATCTTGGACATCTCCATGACCGCAATCGGGTCTTCACCGTTCACATGGAAGATCGGCGCATCGACCATTTTGGCGATCTCCGTGCAATATTCACTCGAGCGAGAATCGGCTGGCAGCGTCGTGAAGCCGATCTGGTTATTGACGACGAAATGGATGGTCCCGCCCGTGGAATAGCCCGGAAGCTGCGACATGTTGAAAGTTTCGGCAACCACGCCCTGGCCAATAAAAGCCGCGTCTCCGTGGATGAGAATCGGAACCACCTTTTTGCGGTAGGCGGTATCGTCGAGGACACGCTGGCGCGCACGGGCTTTTCCCTCGACCACCGGATCGACGGCTTCAAGATGGCTGGGATTGGCCGCCAAATTGACTTCCACCTCATAGCCGGTGGCGGTCTTCCGAACATTGCGATAACCGAGGTGATATTTCACGTCGCCGTTTCCACCAACCGAGTCCGGCGCAAAAGTCCCCTGGAACTCATTGAAGATGACGTCCAGCGGCTTGTTGAGGACATTGGCGAGAACGTTCAGCCGGCCGCGGTGCGACATGCCCATGACGATCTCCTTAATCCCACGCCGCTCGCAGTTCTGGACGATCGTATCGAGAGCCAGGATCAAGGCTTCGCCGCCCTCAAGGGAGAAGCGTTTTCCGCCGTACTTTGTATGGAGGAAATTTTCAAATGTTTCGGCTTCGTAGAGCTTCTGGAGGATATCGCGGTGAACGGCCGCGTTGGTCCGCAGGGAAGCGTCACGGTTTTCCAGCTTGTAAAGCACCCACGTGCGCATGCGCGGGTTTTGGATGTGCATGAACTCCGCGCCTACCGTGCCGCAGTAGTTTGCCTCGAGCTCACGAATCATCTCGCGCAGCTTCATCTTCTTGCCTTCCTTGAAGAAGCGTGAAGACACGACTAAATCGAGCTCCCTTTCTTCAAAACCGAGCTCCTTGAGGCTCAGGAGAGGGTTAGAGCGTTTGAGGAGGTCAAGGGGATCGAGATCGGCGATGGTATGACCAAGGGTGCGGTAGGCATAAACAAGCGCCTCGACGCGCGTTTGCAGGCTGCTGTCGGGCAGCGTTCCGGGTGTGGGCTCTGCGGTCGCGGTTTCTCCATTTTCTTCGCTTTTCGCAAAACCCAGCTCAAAACCCTCGAAAAAAGCCGCCCAGTCGGGGTCGACGGATTGGGGATTGGAGCGCCAGCGTTCATAGTTATCGTCAATCAGTCCCTCGCTCCACCGGGCGGTAAAAGTACTCATATGCAATGGCTAGGTTAGTGTCCCTCGATCGCGGCGATGGGTCGCTTCATAGGGAAGTTTCAGTGTGAGGGAAGAATTGCATTTTCGCAAGCAGGCAGTGTTGTCGGGTTGGGGGCAAATGCTTGTGGCAGCGGCGATTTGTGAAACGGTGTCGCTTGAAAGCGAAGAGATCTCGCGCTAAACGGAACAACTCCCGAGATGATCAAAGTTGAACGGCTCACCAAGCGGTATGGCAGCATTACGGCGGTCGACGCGATCGATTTCGAGGTCGAAAAGGGGGAGATTGTCGGAATGCTTGGGCCGAATGGCGCGGGCAAGAGCACAACGGTGCGAATGCTGGCGTGCTACCTGCCGCCTACATCCGGGCGCGCTGAAGTGGCTGGGTGCGATGTCTTTAAAGATTCGTTACGAGCACGGGAGCATATCGGCTACATGCCGGAGCATGTCCCGCTGCCGCACGACATGCGGGTCAACGAGTACCTCGCATTTCGCGCGGCTCTCAAGGGCGTTCGCGGCCGGCGAATCAAGGAACGTCTCGCGGATGTCTATGATCTGTGTGGCCTGGCCGAGGCGGAGCGAAAAATGATTTCCACCTTGTCGAAGGGGTTCCGCCAGCGAGTCGGTCTGGCAGACGCGATGATCCACGAACCGGAGCTCCTGATTCTTGATGAGCCGACGATCGGTTTGGATCCGAATCAAATCCGCCAAGTGCGTGAGCTCATCAAGAACCTGCGCCGGCATCATACGATTCTCCTGTCAACCCACATCCTTTCGGAGGTGGAAATGACTTGCTCGCGCGTCATCATCCTCAACAAGGGCCGCATCGAGGTTCTTGATACTCCCGAAAATTTGCGCTCGCGCCTGGGATCGGAGGGAGAAGTTATCCTGGAAGCTCGGACGGAGGATCCTCAGGCCATCGCCAAGCTGCGGGCCTTGCACGGTGTCAAAGATGCCGTTCAGAAGAAGTTGGGAGATTGGACGCGCTTCACGCTTCATGTAGAGAGCGATCCCCGCGAAATTGTGCATGCGTTTGCCGTCAAGGAGGGCTGGCCAGTCCGTGAGTTAACCCGCCGAAGTGCCACCTTGGAACAGGTCTTCGCCGAGGTGACCCACGCCGAAGAACAGGAATGAGCGGGAGTCGAACGCCGATGCTCTCTCCTCATGACCGAGTAGTGTTCGCTCAAGGCCCCCACGCCGATGGCTCGGCTCGCGTTGCGCCCGCGGAAGTGAGCACGCTCAGAAACAAGCCGGCAATCAGATGAGGCGGTTCTTGACTTTGCTGGGCCGCGAGGTTCGCCACTACTTCCATCAGCCCTTGGCCTACGTCGTCTTGTTCTTTTTCTTGCTCCTGACCGCGGCGAATTTTCACGGCGGTCTTCTGGCCTTGAATCGAGAACCGAGTCAGACCTCGGTGGTTGAAGCATTTTTTAACACGGTCCTCTTCTGGTTTCCCTTCATCCTCCTTTTCCCGCTGTTGACCATGCGACTGTTCAGCGAGGAATATAAGCTTGGAACGATCGAGACATTGATGACCGCGCCCGTGCGCGATGGGCAGGTGGTTTTGGCCAAGTTTCTGGGCAGTCTATTTTTCTACCTCATTTTGTGGGCTCCGAGTCTGCTCTACTTTGCCATCTTTCGCTGGATCTCGGGCCAAAGCGCTGCGGAATCCGCCGGGGCGTATCTTGGCGCCTACTTAATGTTGCTTCTCGTGGGAATGTTTTACCTTTCCATCGGATGCCTGGCATCGGCCATGACCAAAAATCAGATCGTCGCCGCGACGGTAACTTTTGCGGTGATATCGCTGATGTTTTTTTTGGGTCTTCTCTCGTTTCTGTTCTTGAAGGCGAGCTCGGCGCTACGGGAGTTTATTTACTACTTCTCAACGATTGAGCACATGGGCGAGTTTTCGCGAGGGCTTTTCGATACCCGACCGATCGTTTTCTACCTGAGCATGACGTTATTTACGCTTTTCCTCACGTTCCATGTCTTCCAGTACCGTCGATGGAAAAGCTAGGCATTCCGCGCAAGACGATCCGGTTCACCGTCGGTTTGCAAGTCGTGGCGATGCTGGCGCTCCTGCTGGCGGTCAACTATTTCAGCTTTAATCATTATGCGCGCGCGGACTTTTCGCGGTCGCAAAAGTTCGTCCTCTCTGACCAGACCAAGCGCGTGCTCCGCGAGTTGAAGAAGCCTGTCCGCGTGACGGTCTTTTTCTCGCCGACGGTTCTCTCGCCGGAGACGGCGCTCTTTCCCGACGTCCAAAATCTTCTTAAGGAGCTGATCTTTTCCGGCCGGAACAAGATTGAGGTCGAATATGTCGATCCGACCCGCGATCTTTCCCGAGCGCGCGAGCTTCAGGAGCAATACAAATTTAGCGCCTCGGAGAATGTCTTGATCCTGGACTACGATGGTCGTTCCAAGTTTGTCCCGGTCTCGGAGATGGCCGACTTCGACATGGGTCCGCTCGAGGCTGGCGAACCGCCCCGTTTACTCGCTTTCAAGGGCGAACAGGCGTTGACCAATGGCATGATTGCGCTCATCAGTCCAGACCGATTGAAGGTCTATTTTCTCGAAGGCCACGGCGAGCCGACCATCGGAAGGGGAACGCCTTTGGGGGTGTTTAAAGATTACATTGAGAGGCAGAATGTCAGCGCGGCCCCGCTTTCCTTCGCCTCCTTGGATGCAGTGCCGTCTGATTGTGCCGCGGTGGTGATTGTGGCTCCCCAGGTCGACATTGAAGAGCGTGAGGCGAATATCCTGACAAATTATTGGAAGGCTAACGCCCGTCTGCTGGTTTTACTCGACCCGAAAGCCCAAACGCCGCGACTCAACTCGATTCTCAAGCAAGCGGGAGTCATCCCCTTGGAGAACCGCGTTCTCCGCACAGTGCGGCTGCCCTTCGCTACGGGAATCCTGCGAGAAGTGACCGCTGAGTTTCTTCCAAAAAACGCGATCACCAAGCGTATGGTAGGCATCAATATTCTTTTGCCAGGAGCCACGCAGTCGCTCACTTTCGATACGGCGCAGTCGCAGGCCGCCGGAGTCCAGATCTGGCCGCTCATTCAAGCGGGGGAGGAATTTTGGGGTGAAACGGACTACGTCACGGATGAGAAGAAGGGCGTCCGCTACGATGAAGGCAGGGACGCCGGGCAGCCGGTCTACGTGGCCATCGCCGCCGCCCGCGGCGGTGTCAAAGACGAGCGGGTGGAGGTCGAATCGGCAAAACTCGTGGCGGTCGGCAACAGCGAGTTTGTGCTGGATGCTGCTCTCAACCAGCAGGGACTCGACTTTCTTCTTAGTTCGATGAACTGGCTACTCGACCGCGGGCAGTTGACCGGGGTCGTTCCCAAGACAGTGCAGCACTTTTCATTGCATTTGAGCGACGCGGAGTTGAGCTCGATTGCTTTCTATACAATGGTCGTCATGCCCGCGATCGCGGCGCTGGCGGCTTTGGTCGTCTGGTCGCGCCGACGAGCATGAGCCTCGTCAGGACAATCTTGCTGTGCGCTCTGGCGCTTGCCGCTATCGTCTTCCTGGCCATCTATGAGCCGTTGACGAGGAGCACGCGCGAGAAAGCGGAGGCGGAGCGCCAGGGCCGCGTCCTGAACCTCGATCCCTCCAAGGTGCGCGAAGTACGAATATCCACGGGTGTTAACCAATTCGACATTAAGCGCACGGGCAACGGCTGGCAGCTCGGCACCAAACCAAAGGATCGGGCCGATGCAGCCATGGTAGAGGAATTGCTCAAATCAGCCGCCGAGATGAAATATTTTGACCGGATCGCGGCGCGCGAGTTCAAGACGAGCAGCGATCTGAGCGCGTTTGGATTGCGTAATCCCAAACGGACAATTCAATTCGACGGCGAAGAAAAGCTGACCCTTTTCCTCGGGAAAGATGCCGCCAGCGAAGAACGCTTCTATGTGCGGACCGACCTATCGCGCGATGTCTTTCTAGTGAGCGACGAGTTGCTGAAGCTCGCCTTTCGCGATCCAGCCGATTTTCGGGATCGGCGGCTGACAGATCTTTCACCTGACCAGGTCGATCGCGTCATCGTTCGACGAGATGGCGGTGAAATCGAGTTTTTCCGCGACGCTTCTGGCTGGCGGATTACCAGGCCGCTACATGCATTGGCTGATGAGCAGAAGGTGGAGGGTTTTCTCAAAAAGGTTTTAGGCCTGCGTATCCTCGAGTTTGTGGCAGATGACTCTGGGGATTTGGGGGCCTATGGGATCGTTGAGGGTCGGGACGAGATTACGATCTATGCCGAAGGCAGCGACCGTCACCAGACGCTTCGACTTGGCACGGATAAGGCCGGAACTCTTTTCGGACAATTTACTGCACGGGATTCAGTTTATCGGTTGCCACCGGAAAGTGCGCAACTGCTGCAGGTCAGCCCGGAGACCCTTCGCGATCGCCGCTTGCTGCCCCTGAACCTCGATATGGTGGACGCCGTTCGAATTCGCACGCCCATCAAGGAGTTTTCCCTTCGTCGCGAAGGAGGGGGATGGATTGTCAATGATGGAGAGAGTACACGGCCGGCGAGCAGTGCGGCTGTCCAGGCGCTCGCCGATGCTGTGTCCACTGCAGAAGTTTCGGCTTATCAGGCAGTCTCTGATGAAAAGGCAGCGGCTTTCGGTCTCGGGCAGCCGCGATGCGAGATCGCCTTCTTGTCAGTTCTCTCCGAGAACACGCCCGAGGCACGCGCGGGTGAACAGATAATAGGGAGTTTGACCATCGGTAAACAGGAGAAGGGTCGCGTGTTTGTTCAAATTGACAAAACTCCGGAAGTGATGAGCGTTCCTGAAACAATCCTGAACGCAGTCCCGCTGGACCCGACAGCATGGGTTTCGCCAGGATAGAACGAGAACCGAATTATTTCTTCACTGGAAGCTCGGCCGCGAGTCGATCAGTTTTGGAGGCCATGATGAAGTCATTGCGGTGCAAGCCGCGGATCTTATGCGTCCACCAGGTAACCGCAACGCTGCCCCACTGCGTGAGAATAGCAGGGTGATGGCCTTCCGACTCGGCGAGCGCACCAACTTTGTTCGTGAACTCGAGCGCTTCGACGAAGTTCTTCAGACGAAACACGCGCTCCAGTTGGGGAATTTCGTCGCGCTCCACGATCTGCCAATCCGGAATCTGTGGTTTAAGTTCGGCGATCTCCTCGTCAGTTACTCGCGGGGAATCGGGGCGACAGGCGGTACATCGGGATTCTTCTAACGTGCTCATGCGCAGAATATCGGCGCGTCATGGACGCAAAGCTAGTTTCGGCAGTTTCCCTGGGCTTCCAGTTCCAAATTTCTCCGCGTTTCTGATGCGAATGCAACTCTGGGTCCATCGTGTAATCTGTGGGATGACCAGCTCTCGAGCGAGCCTCCTCCGGTGCCCCGCCGCTTGACTCCGCCGCCGGGGTAGGCAGTCTGAAAGGCTTCATGACCAGCGCTGAAATTCGCAACTCCTTTCTCGAATTTTTCCGGGAGAAGCAACACACGATCGTGCCCTCCTCGAGCTTGATGCCCGATTCGCCGAATTTGCTCTTTACCAACGCGGGCATGAACCAGTTCGTTCCTATTTTCCTTGGCGAGCTGAAGTGTCCCTACGTGCCGGGGCGCGTCGCCGACACTCAGAAGTGCATCCGCGCCGGAGGCAAACACAACGATCTCGAAGACGTTGGACTGGATACTTATCACCACACGTTCTTCGAGATGCTCGGCAACTGGTCCTTCGGCGACTACTTCAAAAAAGAAGCTATCGCCTGGGCGTGGGAACTCATTGTCGAACGTTGGAAA
>DATDKN010000131.1:0-12987 GCA_036519995.1 Terrimicrobium sp.
TTCGAGATTTTGGCTCCGACGTGAATGAACCCGCTGCCTGCAGGAGGACGAAGCGGCTTGATGGGGCTGCGCGCCCCCAAACCCCGTGCCGCTCGCCGCGGCAGGCGTTCGGGGAACTAAGGATCAACGCCACAAAGTGGCAAATAAGCGAAAATCAAAACATCAAGAAACCCGCAGAACTTCAGTTGTAAAGTGTCTTATCCTGCGCGGTCACGCCAAGATCGCTCCCGATGAACTCCTACTCGCACGCGAATCCAGGTCGGTACCAGATTTTGGTGAAGTCAAAACCAAAGCAAAGGAGCTAGAACCATGGCGACCAATTTCACTGTCATTTTATTCCAAAGACAACACTTTGGTAATGAACCAGGTACCTTTAACGATATCGAACCCAACGTTCCATTTGCGGGATCGACAAAGGACTTCTCGTTCGATTGCCCAGGCGTTAATCCGAGCGAAACTGCCTTTTTGATGTTTCAATCGCGTGATGTTGACCATCAAAGGAATATCTTCCAAATCAACGGAGTGGATGTGTTTGGAGGGTTACCGGCAAGCCCTTCTAGAGATGCATGGAATGGCAACATCCTCCTCATAGAATCCCATCACCAATTGAGAGCGACAGGTAACGTATTGCACGTCGAATCTCGCAATTCGAGTGGCGGGAGCGGTGACGATATCGATGACTTCATCATCGATAATGTCGTCATCGTGTATAAAACTGCTGACTTGTCCTGGGTGCTCCCCGCGGCCACCGGCGATTTCGCGGCGTTCCTCACCAAGGAGCTCATGGACTCCATCCCGAAAGTGCGCGGATCCGGCAGGGACGTGAATCCCGACGACCAGCGCAACCAATACGTGCTCCCCACGGCGTCCCAGCTGACCTCGTGGCGCGCCGTCTTCCAGAGCCTCCTTGCCGGTGCCGGGGGTCTGGCGCACCTCCAGGCCCGAATGATCAGTTCCACCTACAACGTGATCCAGTTCCTCGACACTCCCACGGGCCGGACCTACTACGTCCTCATGGAGGGCGTACCGGGCCAGATCCCCGCCCCGGTGGACCATCGCTCGGGCAGCGTGACGATCACCGAGCCCCCCGCTGATTGCACGCGCCGAGGCTGGGGCACCTATGTCTTCGCTGCGCAGCCCCAGCGGGCCCTGAGCCTCTCGGCGCCGCACCTCTTCGACGACGCCGAGACGGAGATCGAAGCGGTCGAAGCATTCCTGAGGCTGGGGGCCCGAATCCTCCTCATCGCGGGGACCGACCGGGACCAGAACAGGGCGGAAGCGCCCTGTGCTCACCCAGTGGAACGCCAGTTTCTGGAGGCCGACGTGTCACACACAGCGGAGTCGGTCTTTCAAATCGCCTTCGAGGAAATCTACTCGAGCGACACGTCGACGTGGCACCTTCAGTTCCACGGGAACGCCAGTACTCAGCGTGGATGCGAGGATGTGGACGTCTTCCTGAGCAACGGCGTCGAGGCCACACGGGCTACGCACGCCACGCTCTATACGCTCGCAGAGAACATCGAGGAGACCTCGAAGGCCAAGGCCGCAGGCGGGCGCGTCCTCAAGGTTGACGTCTATGATGACGCGCAGAACGACTGCATCCTTCGGGGGACGGACAACATGCAGATGAGGTTCGCCTCGGGCCGGCCGCACGCGAGCATTTGCCTAGGTAAGGACCCGGAGGAGCCTTCGCGGTTCGTTCACGTGGAGCAAAGCCGCGACGCGCGGCGCGCCGAAACTCCGGACCCCGGACGGAACCGCGGCGTGGTCGTGGACGGGATTCTGAAGACGTTTCCGCAATTAAGCAGTTAGAAGATATAGACACCCCTTTTTTAAATCGGGGGCTGCCATCACCGATGAATATCTCAAGGTGGTAGGCTGGACCGCTGAATCCAAATGTAAATTGAAAAGGAGAGGCATCGATGGGAACAAGATTAAGAGTCACCGCATTAGAGGTGCCGGGACCATCCTGATGCCGTAGTACGTGCCGATCCGATCGCGGAAGTTGTCATCCTCGCCAGGACTGAACCTATTTTGCGAAAGTGGATGCGGCAGCCTACCTCAGGAAAAGCCCACTTTAGAGGCAAGCTGCCGGCGCGCTGAGATTATTTGCCCCTAAATGCCCTGCAACCTGATTTACTTATCAGGATGTAGGGTTTTTTATCATACTGAGAAATATCGTCGCCCGTGAAGCGGCGATGACCGAATTTCTTGGCTCCCTCCTAATAGGCAAGAAGGGAAATCTGCAATCGACCGATAAACGAAACCCGCTGCACAACTGGCGGTTGCCACAAGCCCTTGGGGCTTTTCGCTCTCACGGACACTCGGAAGCGGGGCACTCTGCGGTATCGCAAATGCTTGCTCCATTCCGATAACTTCCCTTGGCGGAGAAACCCGCCAGCGCAAGAACGACAACAACGCCACAAATAATTATGAGAGTACGCATGGTAATAGCATCAGAGGTTTGACTGATTGGAGGCGTTTCCAATACCCTCCATTACCCAAACATCGCTCCATGAAGGATAGAGAACGGGAACAGTCTGACAATGAGAAACCGGTGCCCTATAAGGCAGTTCGCGTCTGGCTTCCAAACGGAACCCGCACCTTGGGAATGTGGACCGGCAGCCGTTGGTGGAGCACCAAGGGCGAGATCAATCCCGTCAAGTGGGAACTTGAAGTGAGAAAGAAAAAGAAGTCCGAGAAGATCCTGAAAAAACTTCCCAAGTCGGAACGCCCAACCACAGAGGCAGACGAGGAAGGGAACTGACCTCGCTAAAAGATCCTTGCTAGAGGCTCAGCAATCTTACCGTGTCGATTGAGCGACGATCGCACGAGCGCCCTGCCCGAAGGCTAAGTTGGAATATCGCCCGCTACTCCTGAGGCGGCTGCCACTTTTTTCGGGTAAAGTGACCGAGAGCAATTGGCAGCCCGCCCACGGCGGTTATCTGCCTTAAACCCGGAGCCCGCGCCGCGGTAATCTGATTATGGGTGGTGGATTCCCTGAGAGGTGGGTGCTGAAATGGTCCGCCGCTGAAGCGGCCGGAATGGGAGGAATAGCGAGTTTAGTTCAGGGACTCGAGCGCGGCCTGAACCTCCTGGGCGTGTTCCTTCGTCTTCGCCTGCGGAGAAACCCACGCGATCTTCCCCTCTTTGACAATAAACGACTGCCGTTTGGCGAGGCCCATGGTTATAGGCACTCCGAAGGCCTCAGCGACCTTGCCATCGCTATCCCCAATCAAGGTGAAAGGAAGTTGGTTCTCGTCCTTGAACCTTTTTTGAGACTGGACGGTGTCTTCGCTCACCCCGATTACTTGCAAACCTTTCTGATTCAAATCCGCGAACGAGTCGCGGAGCGAACATGCTTGTGCCGTGCAGCCAGCGGTGCCCGCCTTGGGGTAGAAATAAACCAGCGTCGTTCCCTTGGAGTAAACATCTGCAAAGTTGACGGCCTGACCGTCTTGATCTTTGGCGGTGATAACGGGCGCGGGCGTGCCGACGGTGAGTGGTTCAGCTCTGCCCGTAAACGCAAACAAGCTTATCGCGGAAAGGACCAGAAGTGGTAGTTTCATGGCTTAGTGAGAAAACTCGCAGTCTCTTGAAGAATGTCTAGGTCTTCGTCTTTCAGATACTCGATATTTGGCGTAGCTGCCTCCGTTATCTGCGGTTTTCTTCATTCCCTGCCCTTTCTCGGTGGTTTTCCTACGGAGCGGAGCCTGGCAGCGGCAATCCGTGGCGTGGCGTCACTCCAAAAAATCGAGGGATTTGGGAATGCGTCAGCGTCGGACTTGGTCGCGGGCCGTCTCTGGGAAGCTGGCGGAGCCTCTTTGCTGGCTACCGGTCAATGGGTGGCGGTCTTTGCCGGCTGGGCCCTGGCAACGCTGTTTTCGCTGGCGGTAATTTACGCGATTGTGCGACTGCTCGATGATCGGCGCTCCCGCGCGATTCTTTTCGGTTCTGCCATTATCCTTATCCTGGCCACGTGTGTTCCGCCGGTGTGGATGAGCTGGAGAAATCGCGGGGAGACGGCATCGGACCTTCGCCTCCTGCTCCCATCGGAATTGGCTGACGAGGTCCGGCGGCTGGGAGGAGAGAAGGTGTTTGCAAATCCCACCGCACTGAGGCATTTGCTCTTGCTTCTTCTTCCGAAGGGCGGAGGCGGCATTTCGCTAGAGGATTCCGCCCGCCTCGCGGTAAATCCCAGCCAATGGCGTGAGGCATTTCGCCGGCAGCGATGGCCTGCCGTCGTTCTGTCCGGACCGATCGGAGAATACAGACCCTTGCTGGATCACCTGCTGGTTTCGCCTGATTGGCACCTTGCTTCTGTGACCAATCATGGCTTTCTGTTTCGCCACGGTCCCGGGCTTCCGCCACGGGCTCTCGAGGAGACCTTTCAATTTGGATCGCATCATGAGACAGCGCTCTATTTAGCCCAGATCGCTGGTTACTATGAAGCGATTCGGCGGACCGGAGATGCGCGCGCTTGCCTTGAGCGTGCACTTAGCTTGGCTCCTGAAAACACCTCAGTGCTCTCCTATGCGGCCAACTTTGCCGTCGCGCAGCGGCGCTGGCAGGACGCCCTTGCCCATAGCAGAAAGGCTCTCGAAAACAACCCCAACCTTGGCCATGCAAAGTTGGTTCAGGCGTTGGCACTCTTCGAAACAGGTGAGACGGAGCAAGCGGAGAAGCTTACTGAGGAGGTGCTCCTCGAGTCGCCCAATGATTCATACACTCTGTTTCTCTCGGCGCGAATTCGGAGAACCCTCAATGACTACAGCGGCGAAGCCGCATCCCTTGAAAAACTCGTCACCAACGCAAAAAGCGCGGGAGTCTCCCCCGTTGATTATCAGATCTACCTTGCGCAGGCTTACGCCAAACAGGGTTTGGCCGAGTCGGCGCTGCGCAGCTATCGTGCTGCGCTCGAAAGCGACCAACTTGGGCCTCGGGAAAGAGACGACATTCGCGACGCCATTGAAGCGATCGAATCGAAGAGCGCCCGTTGAGGCTAAGGTTTTCGCTTTGCGACCTTCCAGCCACTTATCTAATGTGGTCGGGTCCATGAGAATCAAAGTCTCTGCAAAAAACGGTTTGCGTCCATTTTCGTCCGTTGTTCTGGACGGGGAGAGCCGCGCTCCCAGCCGTGCGATGTTGTATCCGATTGGTTTCCGGGAGAACGATTTTTCCAAACCGCAGATTGGTGTTGCCTCGACCTGGAGCATGGTCACCCCGTGCAACATGCACATCGATCAACTTGCGCGGGAAGCCGCTGCCGGAGTCAACGACGCCGGAGGAAAGGCGACCATTTTCAACACCATTACCATATCGGACGGCATTTCGATGGGAACTGAGGGAATGAAATATTCGCTCGTTTCGCGCGAAGTGATTGCCGACTCGATTGAAACGGTGGTCGGTTGCCAGGGTTTTGACGGCTTTGTGGCGATTGGCGGCTGCGACAAGAATATGCCGGGCTGTTGCATTGCCATGGCGCGGCTGAACCGGCCAGCGGTGTTTGTCTATGGTGGCACAATTCTGCCGGGATGTCTGAACGGCCGGAATCTCGACATCGTTTCCGTTTTCGAAGCGGTTGGGGCCGAAGCCGCCGGCAAGATCAACAAGCAGGAAATGCATGCTGTCGAATCTTGCGCTATCCCAGGTCCTGGATCGTGCGGGGGAATGTACACCGCCAATACGATGGCCTCGGCGCTCGAAGCGATGGGTCTTAGTTTGCCGAACAGTTCGGCACAGGCAGCAATCTCCGAGCACAAAGTCCGCGATTGTCACGATGCCGGCGCCGCGGTCATCCAGATGCTGAAGCGGGGCATTCGGCCGTCGGACATTTTTTCCAAGGAGTCGCTCGAAAACGCGATCACGGTGGTCATTGCTTTGGGGGGTTCCACAAATGCGGTGCTTCATCTGCTGGCCATCGCGCACGCGGCAAATGTGCGTCTCGACTTGGATGATTTTACGCGAATCGGAAAGCGCGTGCCGGTCTTAGCCGATCTCAAACCGAGCGGTCGTTTTATGATGAGCCAGCTGGTCGAGATCGGCGGCATCGTTCCCTTGATGAAAGAGCTCGTCCATGCCGGCTTGTTGCACGGCGATTGCCTGACGGTTACCGGCAAGACGCTTAAGCAAAATCTCGCGCCGTTTAAGGCCTATCCAAAGGGTCAGCAAATCATCGCTCGGCTGAGCAGGCCTCTGAAAAAGGACAGCCATTTGGTTGTCCTCCGCGGCAATCTGGCACCGGAGGGATCCGTCGCAAAAATCAGCGGCAAAGAAGGCGAGCGATTTAGCGGAACTGCCCGCGTCTATGACAGCGAAGAGGCGGCTATGCATGCGATTCTTCAAGGAGAGATCAAGAGAGGAGACGTCATCGTCATTCGCTATGAGGGACCTCGCGGCGGGCCCGGCATGCGCGAGATGCTCTCGCCGACCAGCGCGGTGATGGGCCGCGGCCTCGGCAAGGAAGTAGCGTTAATCACCGACGGACGCTTCTCCGGTGGCACTCACGGCTTTGTGGTGGGGCATATCACGCCCGAGGCGTTCGACGGTGGACCCCTCGCAATTGTCAAGAATGGCGATATTATCACGATCGACGCGGAAAGTCGGACCATCGATCTTCACGTCTCACAAGGTGAGATCAGAACGAGGCTGAAGAGTTGGAAGCGTCCAAAGCCTCGTTATCGTCGGGGCGTTTTGGCTAAGTATGCGGCACACGTGACGACCGCTTCGCTCGGTGCGGTGACGGACGCTGGCCTTTGATTCCTCAGCATGCGCGAGTCGCCCGCCCACCCCGCTCAAACTACTGCTTGTTTTCTGCATGCTTCTTCTCCTTCGGCAGCGTTTCAAAACATCCAGTTGTCGATAAGTCTCGGGGAAGCCTGTCCGGCAGCACGCGTCCGCCAGGCTTGGCAGCAGGTCACCGCCCACTATGGCGTCCTTCGCTCAAGCTTTTTCAAGGTGCCGGCGGGCGACTTTCTCTACCGCGAGCACGATGGGATCGAGGCCTCATGGCAATTGCTCGATTGGACGAAGCTGACTGCCGAGGAGACGCCTGAGCGCTGGTCTGCATTACTCGAAGAAGATGCAGCCCAGCCGTTTGATCTCGCTAAACCGCCCCTCGTTCGATTCATCGCGATTGAGTTGCCGCAAGGCCACTGCCACTTGTTAATGACCTATCCGAAGGTCCTCCTCGATGAAGAGGTTGTCTTCCGCTTGCTTTGTGCATGGCTCGGTGCCTTGGAAGGAGCATTACCTTTGGATGCAGAAGAACCATCCAGACCATTCGAGGCGTCTGAGACGACGGCTAATTGGTGGTCCAAACATCTTGCCGAGGCTGCCGAGCCCCGGATACTTCGGGTCTACCCCCATCGGGCGCTGGATTGGCCTACCAGTGCCCGTGCTGAGAGCCACCTTACGATGGAGCGCGAGGTCTCTGCGTCTCTCCAGAAGCTATGCCGACAGCTCGGAGTTTCGGCCCGGGACGCATTCCTCGCGTTTTGGGCGCTGGTAATCGGCCGATTAACCGACCGCGATAACCTGACTTTGTTGGCGAGCTGTTCCGTGGCCGGTCCGAGAAATTTGGGCTGGGGCCTGATCGAGAATCTTCTACCTGCGCTTGTCTCGATTCGAGATGAACGCACGGCAACCGAATGGTTGAAGAGTATTGCCTCCGAGGAGGAGGAACGTCGCTATCACGCCGCCATCAGCCTTTCCCACGCCCTCCAGTCCTCGCAGCCGAATCGCGCTCTCAGCGAGTTTCCGGTCGCCTTTTTGTGGTTGCCGACGGCGCTGAATGATCGTATCCACCGCGCACTTCCCCGCTGGATTCGCTTCGACGCCAAGGCGGTCCAGCGCTCGATTTTTCCCTTCACCATCGAGGTGCGGTCGGGACAACAATTCGGACTGCGGGTCGAATTCGATCCCGACTTCTATCCTTCTTCGGAAGCAACAAATCTTTTGGAGCGGATCGTGCGGGTAACCGAGTCGGTCATCAAAGACCCTGCCGGGAAAGTGGGGTCGCTCACTATTCTCACCGAGGCCGAAACCGAAATCCCCCAACCAAAGGAACTCGGGCGGATGAGCGAAAAGCCGAGTCTGAACCTTCATGAGAAAATCGCCTCGGTGATTACGCGACAGCCATTATCGCTCGCGATTGAGGGACCAAACGATGCTGCGCTCTCCTTTGCCGAGCTCGACTCATGCGCAAAGCTGCTAGCGGCTCATCTTCGCACTGAAGATGCCGCCCATGCTGGCCGTGTCGCGACATGTCTGACATCGACTCCCTGGCTGCCGGTCGCCGTCCTGGGAATTCTTCTCGGTGGGAAAACGTGCGTGCCTCTTGATCCAAATTCCAGCGCGACGTGGCTCGCCAGCAAGCTCACCGCTCTCGATGTGAACATTGTTCTCTGTGATTCAATCACCGCGCCCTTGTTCGCGAACCTGATGCGCAAGCTCATTATCTTGGATCAAAAGTGGGATGTGATCACCGCGACATCCAGCGGCGAGGTTCCGCCGGTTGCCGACCCCAAGCCCGCTTTGGTTCTTACGGGCGCGGAATTCGACGAGCCGCCTGCCGTGCAAGCTTTGAGCTCACAACTGCTGCTCGAGGCTTGTCTTGAAACCATTTCTCTCTGGGAGCTACAACCGGGAGATCGAATTCCCCTCCTGACAACCGGCGGAACTGCCGCCTTCGCAGAAATAGTGCTTTCGGCAATGCTCGCAGGGTCGACCATCATTTTGCTCGGAGAGGGAGAACTCGCCGCGACGCTAAGAAATGCAAGGCCTTCGCATTTGCGTCTGACTTCCGCGCAATGGCGCAGCTGGACAACAGGGTTACGCGGAGAGCGAGCGGCTTTTCCAGACTCGCTGCGCTGTGTATGCATCGAGCAGAAAGTTTTGGCGCCGGCAATCCATCGACAGTGGCAGGAGATCAACGACGGCCAGGCGAGAACGATCTTCTTTTCCAGCCCGGTGGGATTTTCCGGTTTGAGTGTTAACTATGAAGCCGGGGATCATCCGGGCCTTTCCGTTTGCCTCACCGAAATTCCTCTTGGAACTCCACGCCCTGGAGTTGTAGCGCGCTTGATCGATTCGGCCGGCCATCTCGTTCCGCCGCGCTACCCAAGCCGATTGACCATCCAGCTCCGCGACCATGCAGAGAAGTTCGCCGCGCCCGCCTGGCGGGACAAATCGGGCTTCATTCATCTAATCCCCTCGGACGACGAGCTCGTCGAACGATCGCTGACCGAGATTGCAGGAGTTCAAGACGCACATTGTGTAACCATGGCAGGCGGTGCCAGGGCCGCTCGCCATGCCTGGTTGATTCTGCAAGACCGCAGCCTTCATGTCTCGGAGACAATACAAAGTGCAATTAAGACTCAGCCAAAGACGCTGCAGCCAGACTACGTGCATGCCGTCACTGAGTTTCCACTCACTGCCGGCGGGAGGATTGATTCGGCGAGGCTGCATCGATCGTTAACTGACGTGCTCACGAAGACTTCGCATACAGTCCATCCGGCCGATTCGATCACCTGGCAGCCGTTGTTGCTCCTGCACACTACTCCCAACGCTCCTACCCTGTTCCTCATTCATGACGTCGAAGGGAGTCCGGAAAAATACAGAGAACTCATCAGACTGCTCGCTGAAGATTGGACGCTGATCGGGACAACAGCCCGCGGGCTCACCGAACCGGCAGCATGCCATCAAACCGTGGAAAGCGAGGCTGCCGCCTTGGTTGAAGCGGTGCGAATGCAGGACCCCGATGGCCCGTATCATCTGTTGGGCTACGGTTTCGGGGCTGTTCTCGCGTTTGAAATGGCCCACCGCTTGCGCGAGGCGGGTTCTCGTGTCCGTTATCTTGCCTTGACGGGCTCGCGCGCTCCTTTGCTTAATGGAAAAGCCGATGACTGGATGCGTTCACTTTCACGAGCATTTTCGCGCTCTGGTAAGCGCGAGGTTCTTGCCGATTCAAACACGCGCTCGGTCGAGATCTCGCATGCCAATGCATTGAGAGAGTTTCGCACGCGACCGCTGAGCGGTCCCTGCTGCGTAGTAATGGGGACTACGATGGCGCGCGATCACGAAGCAGCCTGGCGAGCTTGTGCACCCGACGCGGCCATTAATCGATTGAACTGCGATCCCGATCAGATGCTGAGCCAACCCACCGTTAAGATCCTGGCCGGGATTTTGCGGGAGTACGCGAAAACATCCTTCAATTGAGGCCAGCCCAGGGCGCCTAACTCTTGGTTTCAGCTGACCTTTCCGGGCAGCAAAGCTCGCAGGAACTGGAGCCACACGCTTAGGCGATGGACCTTCACGCGCTCCCTTGACGGATAGCGCTCGACCAGGTCGAGAGTAGCATTTCCCAGGTAGAGCGGGAGAGTGCAAGCGACCCGCAAGCGATAAATCTGCAGCGAACCGACGTATTGCCGGGCAGCATCAAGATGCGCGCGAGCCTCCGCCAAGACGGCAGCGAACCGCTCTGGAGGCACATAGATGCGTCCCATCAGCGCGTCGCCGTGCCGATCGCGCAGTATGTTGACGAGTTGAAGCCCTTTGCCGAAGCGAATACCCAAATCGCGCAATTCGGAGAATTCCAAGGATGCAAAGCCAGGTATTTTCTTTTCACAAAGTAGCGTCCAAAATTCGCCGACGCATCCGGCTACGAGATACGTATAGCGATCGAGCTCCTCAGGGCTAAGTGGGGATGAGTTGGCCGAGAAGCGTTCATGGTCGAAGTCCTGGCCCTGGCGAATGGTTGACCAGACCTTTTCGATCTCAAGACGATCCGGCGAACAGGAAAGCCATGCCTCCATTTCCTGGCGTCGCGCCAGGAGTTGCCTTTCTGAGTCGGTGGTCGCTCCATCGACCAGAGTATCGGATAGCCGGGCGAGAAGATAAGCGAGCGCAATCGATTCGCGGACCTGTATGGGGAGAAGCCTAAGGCTCAAATAAAAAGAACGCGAAACGCGCTTGAGCAGCGGCCAGTCTATTGAAGGCGCTCGCAACGAGGCTGGGGTTGCACGTGCAAGAAAAGCGTCGGAAGCAGGCATTGGCTCTGCACTATCTGAATCCCTCTACCCCCACCCGGATTTTTTGAATGCGTGACTCGACGGCCTCTCCCAGCCCGAGTTCGGCAGCTGCTCCCAAGTAGGCAGTCATTGGTTTAATCGAAGGCATTTTGCTGGCTTTTCGAGCGTCCTCAATGAGCCGCAAAGCGATCGCATCAATCGCGACCGGGTCCTTGCTGGCAAACAAGGCATAGTTTTCAAGCGAGAAGTTTGGATCCGGAAATGGTCCGCCCGCATATTGCAAGATGAGCGCGTCGAGAAGCGTTAGCACCACCTTTTCTCGGACCAGTGGATCGGCATAGACTTCTGCAATATAAGAACCGCCCTCTGCCGCCGCCTTAGCAAAGCGGCGCCAATTATCCAGGTTTGGAAGGGTCATATTCACGATGCTACCATTTATCCCGGTAAGATAACTGTCACTCAAAGACGGGACGTTGATCACCTTGGTGACGTCCGTGGTGAGGACTTTGGCAAAGTAGCTTTGACTACTAAGCTGATCGCCGCTCGAGAGAAGATCCACGAAGCGATGCCCGCGACGATCGCCGAACCGACTGTCTCCCCAGATAAGCTTCCCGAGAACAGGAGCGCTCACTCCGGCTTGCTGATCATAGCCGCTCTTCGGATCGATTCCTTGCAGAAGGTAGCGTGCACCATCCTTCTTGAAGCCTGCAGCCAGAAGATCGTCGATACTCTTGTCCCAGACAATAATGTTTTTCGCGGGGATTCCAGCCTCGGTCAAGCCGTCCACGATGGCATCGACGACCTCCGGGTTCGTCCCGCTGACCGACCTACCCGCGGCGGAAACTTTGATTCCCACCCTATCCTCCGGGGATAACAGCGACCTCCAAGCTGCCGCGACAGAATAAGTGCCAGTGACCCGGCAAATCAGGCTATCGACCATCCTTCGCACCACGCGCGTCTGAATCGATCGACCGGGACCGATTGCATTCGTATCGAGCGCGTAATAGACTCTGGCCGCATCCTGAGCATTGGCCGGCAGGCTCACAGCCAGCAGAAACGCAAAACCGAGAACCGCCTTCATCTTCTGAATTTTGTCAATCCGTCTCGAAAATCCAGCCGAATGATCGCGCATCTTTACGTCCACATACCGTTCTGCCCAAAGGTGTGCCCATATTGCAGCTTTTACAAGGAATCGAGTGACCGCCACAAAACGGGACGCTTCCTTGATGCTGTCTTGGTTGAGGCGGAGGGCCACGCCGCTGATCTGAGGCCCAGGACGATATTCTTTGGCGGCGGCACTCCGACAGCACTTACGGCCTCACAATTGCGCTACTTGATTAGCGGTCTGCGAGAGCGCATCGATATCTCGGACCTCGAGGAATTCACCGTGGAAATGAATCCGGCCACTGTCTCACTTGAGAAAGCGGCGATGCTTCGCGGGATGGGCGTCAACCGCGTGAGCATGGGAGTGCAGAGCTGGGACGACGGATTGCTTGCGACACTGGGCCGTGTTCACTCATCGCAACAGGCGAGAAGAAGCTATGCGATCCTTCGTGAGGCTGGATTCGATAATATAAATCTGGATCTCATCTTCGGCATACCCGGGCAAAATCGCGAACAGTGGCGAGCGACTTTAGAGGAAACCCTTGCTCTCGAGTCCGACCACATTTCGGCTTATTGCCTAACCTACGAGGAAGACACTGAATACTTCGATCGAATGACCCGTTCGGAATATGTTCCTGATAAATCGCTCGAGGCCGATCTGTTCGAGATCGCGATGGAGATGCTGGAAGGCTCCGGCTTGTCGCAGTATGAGATCTCTAATTACGCGCGGCCGAATCGAGAGTGCCGTCACAATCTTGCCTATTGGCTCGGTGAAGACTTTCTTGGGCTTGGCCCCAGCGCGTTCTCGACTGTGGGTGACAAGCGATGGAAGAACGTCAGCGACACGGCGAAG
>DATDKN010000132.1:0-3272 GCA_036519995.1 Terrimicrobium sp.
GAGTAATCAACAAGGAATTACAGGCTCAGCCGCGACACTGATGTGCAAGAGGCCGGGAGAATTGCAGCGGCCAGTATGAAGAGAATCGAGCGGGCAAGAGGTCCTCTATGACGCCGATATCCTGGTTTCCAGCACGGTTCGGACTTGGAAGCGTGGCCGTCTGCTATCTCTGTCGGGAGCTATGGTGTTATCATTGCGAGCGGCGCTTGTAGGTTCGAGAGAACTCCGAAAGCTCGCACTTCACTGAGAGCACGACGCAGATGCGACTAATCAACAAATCCGTACGGGGTGCAGGCATGGGAAAGACGGCTTTGTTCCTGGGCGGAGGGGCTCCGAATCTCACATTGATGTCGGGCGCGCTACTGGCGCTTCACGAGGAAGGACAAGCGAAATTCGACATCATCGCGATGGCCGGAGCCGGGGCAGTCGTGGGGCTCATCTATCTCGCCCCGAATGGCGGTTTGTCAAAGAAGCGTGCTTTAGAGAATACGGTCAATTTCGGCATTTCCGATGCGATCTATGAAATGTTTCCGGTCAACTACAAGGCATTCGCGAAATCGGGCCCATCCGCCGATGCATTCAACAAGCTCTGGTTCAGCTTGCCGCCCGTGCGCAGGGCGATGCGCCAACACGACATGACCGATAGAGAGAAACTTTGGGCAGATTGGCTGCTTTTCCTCGGAGCCGCCATGTGCCCTACGGATCTCAATTTTTTCAGCAAAGGGTTCTGCGAACATCCAAGGTTTATCGAGGACCTTATCGATTTCCGGGAACTGCGGCATGTTCGTGCGAACATTGAAATCAGTGCCTTCGACATCAAAAAACATAAAATAGTGGATTTCAAAAATAGACCAAAGCCCATCGGACCCGAAGAATTACGGGCGGCGTTATCATTTCCATTTATCTACCCACCATACGAGCTCGACGGTCGTCTTTATTACGAAGGCGCGGCATTCGAAGCCCTCAACGCGCCCGAAGATATCGATAAGATCGATAAATTCATCGTCCTCAATCCGTTGCGGTCCAATTTGGTCCGGGCGCCAGACAATCTGTGGGACGCCTACACCCAATCCATCATCATGCCGGTGGTGGGCCTCGCCGAAAGCGAGGTGGAATCAGATCCGCGAGCCCGTCCCGTTGACATGTCCTGGATGTACTACCGGGGCGCTCTTGAGCAAATCACGACGACCCTAAAAAAGGCGGACAGGAAAACCAGGTTCTCGGCTTTGAAACCCAAACTGGAACGAAAGGAATGGTATTCTGCAGACCTAAGGATTGACGACAATGACGTGCACGATGCTCTTGGTTGGAAACGATCTAGTCTGGAACATCTGTTCGAGATCGGAAAGAAAGCTGGCAAAAAGCTTGCTACAAAACTCCGCAAGAAACGTCCCGATCTTCGTGGTCAAGACCTCGCGCATCTCGTTTGCGATTGAGTGTCGGGGTCATCCTCTGATCGCGGATAGGATGCCCACGTCAAGCGTTCCGCTTCGTGCTCCGAGCACCGCCGGAGCGGGCAATCCAACCGCATCTTGGATGCCCCATCGACCACGAGCGTAAGGTCGGTGATGAAGGACGCTCGGCACCCGAGGTGCCGGACCCCGGCGCAATGGCCGTAGCAGCGTTGTTTGCTGCGTGAGAAAGAGGCGGCAATCTACACCACGATTGCATATAGCAAAATTCCACCCGACCCCGTTCGGGCAGTCGTCACACTCTTGGCAAGTCGCGTGGCCTGCGATGGTTTTGGGTCCAAGACAAGGGCTCGAACTGGGAAATGTCGAGTGGGCGCAATAGCGGGGAAGGCGTCGACGTGGCAGGTAGATAACCCGCCAAGCGAATTTGCATAGCGTCAGAGCATTGGGGTAAACTTTGAAGCGTGGCACAACCAGGGCTGGGATGCACAAGGTTAGGTCGGGAGACCAGTCTTAATGAGCGGCATTTCGGCTTGGCTCGACGGACTAGGGCTCGGGAATTACGCGACCATCTTCGTCGAGAACGCCATTGACCTCGATGTCTTACCGGATCTGAACGAGACGGATCTCGAGAGACTAGGCGTCGCACTTGGACATCGTAAACGCATCCTCAGGGCAATCGCTGCTTTACCGAGGGACGCGTCACCTCCAGCGAGTTCAGACGTTGCGACGCCAGAGTCCGAAACGGAGAGACGCCATCTTACTGTGTTGTTTTGCGATATCGTAGGCTCGACGGAGCTCGCCGTTCAGCTCGATCCCGAGGATCTGAGCGGTGTAATCCGACGTTTTCAAGCGACCTGCACTATTATAATCACGCATAATGGCGGCTATGTTGCCAGGTTAATGGGCGACGGGATTCTCGCCTATTTCGGTTATCCTCACGCCCACGAGGACGACGCTGAAAGCGCGGTGCGTGCCGGACTCGATCTGGTGGCGAAGGTTGGTCAACTCCTGCTCCCATCCAATGAGCCGCTGAAGGTGCGGGTCGGCATTGCCACCGGCCTGGTTATCGTCCGGCCCACCATCGGCGAAAGATCGGCACAGGAACAGGCAGTCTTCGGAGAAACCCCGAACTTGGCTGATCGCTTGCAGAGCTTGGCGCCACCGAACTCGGTTGTCATCGCGAAGAGCACTCGTGACCTCCTTGGAGAGGGATTTGTTTGTGAGCAACTCGGGTCGTATGAAATTAAGGGAATTTCCGAGCCGGTAACTGTTTGCAGGATTACGGGCGAGCGAGCCGTCGAGAGCCGCTTCGACGCCAGGCGGCGATCCGCGAAACTCACGCGGTTTGTTGGCCGTCAACATGAACTGCAGCAACTGTTGGAGTCTTGGGCCCAGGCCAAGGAAGGCGACGGCCAAGTCGTTCTGCTGTGTGGTGAGCCGGGGATCGGCAAGTCACGCATCGCCGTAGCTTTGTTCGACCTCATCACCGGGGATCCGCACATCACAATGCGGATTCAGTGCTCCTCGCATCACACCCGCAGTCCATTTTACCCCGTGATCAGGCAGCTTTCACGTGCTGCGGGTTTCGAGCGGGAAGACGGGCCGGAGGTCAAACTTGAAAAGCTGGAAGCCATGCTGTCCTCGGCCGGCCAAGCGAGCTTGGCGAACGCCGCACTCTTTGCCGCATTGCTATCAATCCCGAGCGCCGGTCGTTATCCGGCAGTAGAACTGACTCCGCAACGCCGGAAGGACCTCACGATTGCTGCGTTGATCCGATATCTGGGAGATCTGGCAGGTACGCAGCCTGTACTCTTCATTTGTGAGGACGCACATTGGATCGATCCTACTACGATTGAG
>DATDKN010000133.1:0-3229 GCA_036519995.1 Terrimicrobium sp.
TGGAAGATGTATGGCCACGCGATCAAGCGAATCGGTCACACCGCCACATTGCTCGAGTGGGATGACCGGATCCCGTCGTTTGATGAAGTTCACAATGAAGCGCTCAAAGCCCTCAAGTTCCAACAGCAGCAGCTCGAAAGCAAAGTTGCGTGAAGTTCGGTCCAGAGCCGATTTGCTCGACTTGCAACGATCGATGGCGGGCGCCATCTTTCGGCCTCTTACGCCAGCGTGGCGGATGCAAAATCGCCTTCCCCAGGGCGACAATATGCGCGCCGCTGCCTCTGAGTTCATCAAGCCCAATGATCGGCTGAGTTCGTTTGAACGGCTCGAAATTTACAACCGGCAATATTGGTTTCGGTTGCTCGATTGTCTCTATGAAGACTATCCCGGCCTGCTGGCGGTGCTTGGGGAAAAGCGGTTCTTGAAATGCGTCAGGGCGTACCTTGCCCGCTATCCCTCGGATTCGTTCGCGCTGCGCGACCTCGGTTCGCGGCTAGAGCAATTCCTGCGGGATGAACCGCAGTGGAGCGGCCCGCACCAGTCGCTCGCGCTGGACATGGTTCGCTTTGAGTGGGCACAGGTCGTCGCTTTTGACGGACCTTCGAAGCCTCCAATCACGACAGATCAAATTCTCGACACTCCGGCCGACAAGTTGCGCCTCGGCCTTCAGCCTTATCTCAGTCTCCTCAAGCTCGACTATGCCGTCGATGATTTCGTGATCGCTCTGAAGCAGCGGGCGACGGATGGCTTACGCGGTGAAGCCAGCAATGCTTTCGATTCTGCTCCGAAAGCCGTGCGGCGCAAACAACGGATCCGCCTGCCAGGGCGAACCCGAGTTTTTCTGGCAGTGCATCGCCACGAAAATCGCCTCTACTTCAAGCGCCTTGAAGCCGAAGCCTTCGCGCTCCTCACTGCATTGAGTCGAGGCGTAACTCTGGCGGATGCCTGCATGGAAGCCATCTCGTCGAGCGGCGAGAACGAGGTCAATTGGCCTCTCAAAATTCAGGCCTGGTTTCAGAACTGGGCGGCTCTCGGCTGGCTCTGTCGAGCGAAATGAATAGGTTTGTCAACTCGATCGGCCGGGCCTACGAAAATTTCGCGGCGGTTGCGAATTACCTGCAAGCGCCCTTGTTACTGGCCGTGCGCGTCTTCTTTTGGCAACTGTTCCTGGCAGGCAAAGGCAAGCTCCTGAACATCGACAAGACGGCCGAGTTTTTTGGCAGTCTAAATATTCCGATGCCTGTCTTTAACGCCTACCTTGCCAGCGCGACCGAATGCTTCGGTGGCCTGCTGTTGGTGATTGGGCTTGCCTCGCGCTTGGTGGCGATCCCGGTGGCCTTCACGATGATCGTGGCATACGTGACCGCCGACTACGAGTCGTTCACCAGCATTTTCAGCGATCCGGACAAATTTGTCGGCGCGGCCCCATTTCCGTTCTTGCTTTCGGCTCTCCTGGTGCTCGCTTTTGGCCCGGGCGCCCTCTCCGTCGACGCGCTGATTAAGCGGTTCGCGGCTACGAGACGACGCGAGAAACTCCGATTCTAGCCTCGATGTCGCGGATTTTCTCCATTCTTCTCGCTGCCATTTCCCTCTCGTGGCCAGCGCGGGCAAACGAGACCATCGATTGGCAACCATGGTCCGAGGAGGTTTTTGAGCGGGCGCGCGAGGAGAACCGATTTGTTTTTCTCGATCTCGGTGCAGTCTGGTGCCACTGGTGCCACGTAATGGAGGATATCACCTACCGCGACCCAGAGGTGATACGGCTCCTTCGCGCGCGCTACATCGCCGTTCGCGTAGATCAAGATTCTCGTCCGGATCTGTCGAATCGGTATGAGGATTATGGCTGGCCCGCAACAATCGTCTTTGACGCCAATGGCAATGAAATTGTCAAACGCCAGGGCTACATTCCCCCGGGGCCAATGGCCTCGATGCTTCAGGCAATCATCGATGATCCCACACCGGGACCCTCGGTCGTCCCTGAAGAAAAGCCGATTACGGCAAGCACTGCATCACTGGCCCTCGAAACGAGCGACGCATTGCGAAGCCGTTTGCTGGACGCCTACGATCCGGATAACCTGGGCTGGGGAACCGTCCACAAGTTCCTTGACTGGAACATTATCGAATACTGCATGTCGGTCTCAGCTCGCGAGTCCGATGGAGCCCGCTGGGAGCAGATGGCGCGGGAGACCCTCTCTGCGCAACGCAACCTCTTCGACCCGGTCTGGGGAGGCGTTTATCAATATTCGACCGATGGGGACTGGAAGCACCCGCACTACGAGAAACTCCTTCAATTTCAGGCCGAGAATCTTCGTATTTATTCCCTGGCCTACGCGCGGTGGGGCGACCCTCAGTATTTGGACGACGCCCGGCAGATCCGCCGCTACATGCAGGATTTTCTGACCAGTCCAGAAGGAGTCTTCTACACCAGCCAGGACGCTGACCTTGTGCAGGGCGAGCACTCAGAAGGATATTTTGCTTTGAGTGACCAGGAGCGTCGCCAGCAAGGGATTCCACGAGTCGATACCCATGTTTATTCACGCGAGAACGGATGGGCGATCCAGGCCCTTGCCACGCTCTACGCGGTCACCGGCGAATCAGAAACGCAGCGCGATGCAGTGGTCGCGGCAGATTGGATTGTCAAACACCGCTCATTGCCCGGAGGCGGTTTTTCCCACGACGAAAAGAATGTCGCCGGTCCCTACCTTGGTGACACTCTCTTCATGGGCAACGCCTTCCTGACGCTCTATGCAGTCACCGGCGATCGATTGTGGCTGGAACGTGCCAGATCCGCGGCAAACTATATCGACGCGCATTTCAAGAGCGATACCGGCTTCTCCACATCAGTCTCGTCGAACTCTCTCGCTCCGACCAGACAACTCGATGAGAACGTCGTAGTCGCGAGGTTTACCAATCTGTTGAATCAATACACCGGCGACGCCAAGTTTCGGGAAATGGCCGAGCATGCGATGAAATATCTCGTCTCCCAAGGCGAGCTCAAACGGCGAGGCTATCAAGTGGCAGGCTTGCTCCTTGCCGATCATGAACTTTCCGTGGCTCCCCTGCACATCACCGTTGTGGGAGGTAAAGGCGATCCGGCGGCACGTGCTTTGTTCCTAGCCGCGCTAAAGCAGCCGACTACTTATAAGCGCGTCGAATGGTTTGACGAGGCCGAGGGTCCTCTGCCGCACGCGGATGTGGAATACCCCCAAATCGGAAGAGCCGCGGCATT
>DATDKN010000134.1:0-7883 GCA_036519995.1 Terrimicrobium sp.
CAACTCGTCGAGAATGATAACATGCTAAGATTCCCGCCGATCAGGCCATAGTTTGCGACGATCGGCAGCAGGTCTGGTCTTCTTTGGACGCGCTCATCATCGCGAACTGAGCGTAGCAGGAAAGCTGTTCGCGCGGCCAGCAAGACATTCGATGATACGATTTGCTGCTGCGAAAACCTTGGCAAAGAAACATCAGAGGTGTCATCCTATAGCCGGTATGCAGTATCGCAATTTTGCCGGAACAAACCTGCGCGTTAGCGAGGTGGGATTCGGCTTATGGACAGTTTCCACTGGTTGGTGGGGTAATTATACCGATGACGAAGCAATTGCCTTAATGCATGAGGCTTTCGATCTTGGGGTGACCCTCTTTGATGCCGCCGATACTTATGGAAACGGGCGGAGCGAGGAGCTCATCGCCAAGGCTTTCCGGGGCAGGCGCGACCAGATCGTCATTGCGACGAAAGTCGGCTACGATTTCAAGAACTACGGGGATGAACGTCGCGGCCAGCGTGAGATTCCTCAAGATTTTCGCCCGGACGCGATCCGTGCCGCCACGGAAGCCGCGCTCGGACGTCTCTCCACCGATTGCATCGATCTTCTTCAGTTACATAACATTCGGTTGGAGCAGGTCGACCAGGACGATCTTTGGCGGACACTTGAAGACCTTCACAACGAGGGAAAGGTGAACCGATACGGGGTCGCTCTCGGCCCGGCCATCGGCTGGCTCGGCGAAGCGGTCCAAACGATTCGCAAGCGTAATCCCGCCGTGGTCCAGCACATTTACAACCTGCTCGAGCAGCATCCCGGCCGAAGGATACACGACGCCGCTCGCGACTGCGGCGCCCGGACGATGTTCTTGATCAGAGTGCCGCACTCCTCAGGAATGCTTGAGGGGAAATATACCGCCGAAACGGTGTTCCCTCCTGGTGATCATCGGAGCCATCGTCCGCGCTCATGGCTTCTCAATGGCGTCAAAAAAGTCGAACAATTGAGATTTTTGGAAAGCGGGGAGAGGCGAACGCTCGGGCAAGCGGCCATTCTCTGGCTACTCGCGGATGGTCGGGTCGCCTCCGTGCTGCCGAATATCTACAATTCTGCGCAGCTTCGCGAATTCGCCGACGCGCCGGATAAGCCTGCTTTGACAACCGCTGAGATGGACAACGTGGCCTCTTTGGTGTCGGGCAATTTCGGACTGTCGCCCGAGGAAACGAAATTCAAAGGCACAATGGAATTGAGCGAGGAGCTTGTGACAACGTGAGACGATTCGCCCGGTATGTTCTAAAGCGTAGCCGCTTGAGGCGCCGGAGACACCGGGCTCAACCAACTGGCCCGCCGAAGCTCGTGATTTTCGACTTCGATGGCACGATTGCAGACACCTTTGATGCCGGCGTGAGGATCTTGAATAAGCTCGCGGGGGAGTTTGGCTTTCGCCCCTTGGATCCAAAAGACCTCGAAAAAGCCAGAGAGATGCGCACGCATCAGCTCGTCAGATTTCTGGGTGTTCCAGCGCGCAAGATGAGTCGCATCGCGCGGCGCGGAAGTGAAGAACTGCACAGCTGCATTGATGCCATCCAGCCGCTCCGCGGTATGCCGGAAGCGTTGCGCGAACTCCGTCGGCTCGGCTATTCTCTCGGAATTATAACGTCGAATACCGAGCTTAACGTGCAGATCTTTCTCCGAAACCACGGGCTCGAATTGTTCGAATTTATCCGTTGCTCTTCGAAGCTTCTCGGCAAGGCACGCATGATCCGGAGCGTCATCCGAAGACAGCATGTCCACGCGGTGGATATTCTCTTCGTGGGCGACGAGACGCGCGATATTGAAGCTTGTCAAAGGGTGGGGATTCGCATTGCGGCGGTGACGTGGGGTTACAACAGCCGGCGCTCGCTCGTCGCCATGAAACCTGACTTCGTTTTCGATGACCCTCAGGAACTTGTCTCCCTGCTTGCCCGCCAAGCCGCCCCCGAACAGGAAGTGACCGCGACGCAAACGGAAATAGCGGCGAGTGGCACGGCGAAACCTGCGTCCGCAGCTGCAACGGAAAGCGCTACATCTACCCCTGCCGGGCTCGCCCACGACGCTGAGGAATCGACCCCCAGTTTCCAGCTTCAGCGTGAGGGGCGGGCGTCCTAATTCGCGACTTAGACCTTGACTGGGTCTGCCTTCCAAATATCGCGCGCGTATTCACGAATTGCCCGGTCGCTCGAGAATTTCCCCACCCGGGCGGTATTAAGAATGGCCATTCTGGCCCAGTGCGCTTTGTCGCGGAAGGCAGCATCGACTTTTTTCTGGCATTCGCTATAGGATTCGAAGTCCGCCAAGCAGAGGAACGGGTCGCTATAGTAGAGGTTATCGCGAAGCATGCTAAGGACGTTGGGCGGTTCGTCGGGCGTGAAATAGTTTGATCCTACCCAGTCGACAACGGCGTGCAGCTCGTCGTTCTTTTGAAGATATCCCTGCGGGTTATAGCCTTTCGCAACGAGGGCGTTTACTTCCTCAACCGTCAGTCCAAAGATGAAGATATTTTCCTCGCCGACCTCCTCCTTTATCTCGACGTTGGCACCGTCGAGCGTGCCGATGGTTAAAGCGCCGTTGAGCGCGAGTTTCATATTCCCTGTGCCAGAGGCCTCCTTGCCAGCGGTCGAGATTTGTTCGGACAAGTCGGCTGCCGGAACGATGCGCTGCGCCAGCGAAACGCGGTAATTGGGCAGAAAGACAACCTTGATCCGGTCTTCAATGCGCTTGTCATTGTTGATGCACTTGGCCACGGCGTTGATTGCCTTGATGATGCATTTGGCCATGTCGTAGCCAGGAGCGGCTTTGGCGGAAAAAACGAATACCCGCGGGGTAATCTCAACTTCAGGGTTCTGTAGCAACCGACGATAGAGGGCAAGAATGTGCAGCAAATTTAAGTGCTGACGTTTATATTCGTGCAAGCGCTTGACCTGCACGTCGAAGAGGGCCGCCGGATTCACCGCGACTGCGCAATCTCTCTTGATGATTCGGGCAAGATCGAGCTTGTTGACCTGCTTGACATTCATGAAATCTGCTTGGAACTGCGGGTCGTCGGCGAAGCTTTCCAAGGCGCGGAGCTTGTCGAGATCAGTCTCCCAACCATGGCCGATTTTGGAGGTGATCAGCGCGCTGAGGCGCGGATTACAGGCCAGCAGCCAGCGGCGCGGGGTTATCCCGTTCGTCTTGTTGTTGAACTTCCCGGGATAAAGAATGTCAAACTGCGGGAAAAGCTGCTTTTTGAGAAGTTTGGTGTGAAGCTCGGCCACTCCATTCACCGAGTGGCTGCCGACGACGGACAGATGCGCCATCCGCACCATCTGCATCCCGCCCTCTTCGATCAGCGAGAGGGTCTGCTTCATCGCGGTATCCCCGGGCCACTTCGCTTCCACTTGCTCGAGAAAGCGTTTGTTGATCTCGAAGATGATCTGGAGATGGCGGGGAAGGACCTTTTGAAATAGGCCGACGCTCCATTTCTCCAAGGCCTCGGGCAGCAGCGTATGGTTGGTGTAAGAAAACGTGCGCGTGACGATTGACCATGCCTCGTCCCAAGGCATGCCATATTCGTCATGGAGGATGCGCTGGAGTTCGACCACCGCGATCGCCGGATGGGTATCGTTGAGTTGGATCGCGACCTTCTCAGGGAAGTCCTGCCAATCTTCGTTTGCTCGTCGGAAGCGGCGGATAATGTCCTTGAGCGAACAAGCGACAAAGAAATACTGCTGAAGCAAGCGCAATTCTTTTCCAATGTCCGTCTTGTCGTTTGGGTAAAGGACCTTCGAGATGGTCTCGCTATTGTTCTTTTCCCGGACGGCTTCTTCGTAGCCGCCGCGGTTAAACGCTTCGAAATTGAATTCCTCCGGCGCTCGCGATTCCCAGAGCCGCAGAAAATTGACTGTGTTTGTTCCGTAGCCGGGAACCGGAATGTCGTAGGGAATGCCAACTAGCTTTTTCCATCCCATCCAGCGTGGAACGTAGTTTCCACGGTCGTCGAACACATTTTCGACGTAGCCATAGACCTGGATTTCGGTGGCGTGTTCGGGTCGGACTATTTCCCAGGGTGTTCCATACTGCATCCATGCGTCGGGGAGTTCGACCTGATAGCCATTGCGGAATTCCTGCCTGAAAAGGCCATATTGGTAATGAATCCCGTAGCCGATTGCCGGATAATCCAGGGTGGCCAGGGAGTCCAGGAAGCAGGCGGCGAGTCGGCCAAGGCCGCCATTGCCAAGGCCCATATCGTACTCCTCGTGGCGAAGTTCCTCGTAATCCAACCCGAGTTCCTCGAGCGCGTCGGTCATGTCGTCGTTGACTCCTGCGCTGTAAAGGCTATTGGAAAAAAGACGCCCCATCAGAAACTCGAGCGATAAGTAGTAGACCCGCTTGACGTTCTTGTTGTGGTGGACCGCGGCAGTAGCAATCATCCGTTCTACAATCATGCTCTGAACGGCCTTGGAGGTGGCTAGCCACCAGTCGCGCTTCGTGGCCGTGGATGCGTCTCGAGCCAATGTGAATTTCAAACTACCTTGGATCAATGCCTTAAGGCCAGGGACGGACCTATCCAGCGCGGAATGGAACTCGCTCATGTTTGGTGGCTTTTCGTATGAATAGGCTCTGAGGAAAGAGCAAGCAAGCAGAGCAACAATCGCGCCAGGAAGGGGGAACCGGGATTTTGCAACGACTTGCAGGGGAAGCTCGCGGAAGCAGCGGCGAGACCGCCTTCTCTATAGAGTCAAGCCCTCTTCTTGGCGGTGATGTAGGCAGCGATGGTATTGACGCTCACGAACGCCTCGCGCGCGACTTCGGCGTTTGGTGTGGCGACACCGAAGTTTTTTTCAATGCCGACGGCGAGTTCCAGCGCATCAATTGAGTCGAGCGCCAGGCCTTCGGGGCTAAAGAGAGGAGTGTTATCACCGATATCTTCTGGCGCCATCTTTAGCATGAGATTCTCGACCATCATGCTCTTGATACGAAATTTCAGTTCAGTTTCCGACATGATCCGGGAAGGAACTAAACCGGATTTTCAAGATGAACAGGATTTTTTATGCTCGAAGGATGACCGGCAAAACGCGCATCGATCAGCTTCTGGTGATCAGAGGCTTCTGCGAATCCCGCGAGCAGGCGCAACGAGCCATCATGGCCGGGCGGGTGATTGTTGGCGGTCAAAAGGCAGACAAGGCGAGTCTGTTGGTTTCCGGGGACGCTGCCATAGAAGTCCAGAGTTCGGAAAAGTACGTCGGACGGGGCGGTTTCAAGCTGGAGGCCGCCCTCGAGCATTTCAAGGTGCCGGTGAAAGGTAAGACCTGCCTCGATGTGGGATCCTCGACTGGCGGGTTCACCGATTGCCTTCTGCAGCGCGGCGCAGCAAAGGTCTATGCGATTGATGTCGGACGTGGGCAGATCGCTTGGAAACTGAGGAATGACCCGCGCGTGATCGTTCGCGAAGGCATAAACGCCCGGTATTTGAGCGCTGCAGATATTGGAGAGAAGGTCGAGATCTGCGTGGCAGACGTGAGTTTTATTTCGTTGACGTTGATTTTGCCTGCAGTGTTTGCGTTACTGCCGAGCGCTGCCGACATGATCGTCCTGATCAAACCGCAATTCGAACTCTCACCCGGCAAGGTCGGGCGCGGGGGTATCGTTCGGGACACCTCTTTGCACGTCGAGGCGATCGAGAAGATTCAAAGCTTTGTCGAGGGACAAGGTAAGCACTGGCTGGGTGTGATTGAATCGCCCCTGCGAGGGCGCGAAGGGAATGTCGAATTTCTCGCGCACATTACGACATGATTGGTCTTATCGCTCATTCGCAGAAGCAGGAAGCTCACGCAGCTGTATGTGGGATGATTGAAGAACTCACGAAGAAAAAGATCGAGTTTGAGCTGGAGAAAGAAACCGCCACCCTGGCAGGGGTCGAGTCATCCCTTGATGAGGTCTCCCTCGCCCGAAGAGCGGATTTGCTGGTGGTCATGGGGGGCGACGGGACCATTTTGCGGGTAGTTCACCGATTGGGCGCGAATATCCGCCCCATCTTGGGAGTCAATATCGGCTCGCTTGGCTTTCTGACCTGTGCTGGCCTGAGTGAAATTCCCCGAGCTGTTGAGAGCATCGTGAGTCGGGATTTCATCCTAAGCGACCGAAATCTTCTTATCGCGGAGATAACCGCCTCTACTGGCGAAAGGGAACGCTTTCACGGGCTGAACGATGTTGTTATTAGTCGCGGCGAGCGTTCACAGCTGGTCAGGATTGAGGTCCGGATTGATGGCGCCGGACTTACGCACTATAACGCCGACGGTTTGATCATTGCGACGCCGACGGGCTCGACCGCTTATTCGCTGGCGGCCGGAGGTCCAATTCTCATGCCCGATTCGGGGGCCTTCGTCATCACTCCGATTTGCCCTCACGTTTTGACCAACCGGTCGACGGTCGTCAGCGACCGCTCGCCCATTGAAGTCCATCCCATCGTTCCAAATCAAAAGGTGTTCGTCACCGTGGACGGCCGCTCATTGCGGCCGATGCAGGTGGGTGACGTCCTTCGCGTCGCCAAGAGCAATCGCAAATTGCCTCTCGTCATGCTTCCAGAGCGTTCGTTCCCCGAGGTCCTTCGCCAGAAGCTCAAATGGAGTGGGAGCAATGTATGACACCGATCGCCGATGTTCTTCAGCCCGATCACGTGCGTTTGAGATTGTCTGCGAAAGAACCATCAGCGGCGATCCAGGAGGTCATGGCCACGCTCGAGGGCGACGAGCGGGTGAGAGATTTTGCGGCACTGCGGGCGGCCGTCTATGCGCAACCAGCCCCGGCTATCGCCGAGAACGGATGTGGCATTTGCATCGCCCATGGCCGAACTGATTTGGTTGCTTCTCTGGTCATGTCGGCCGGACGATCCGTTGAGGGTATCGTCTTTCCGAAGCTTGCTGACCCCGTGAAACTCGTCTTCGTGGCCGGAATTCCCGGCGCTTTTACCTCCGAGTATTTGAGGATCGTTGGCGCGATTGTTCGCACCTGCCGCGATAAACGTCAGCTCGACCGCATACTTTCGACAAACGACCCTGATCGATTTGTCGCCCTCTTGAGCTCAGGTGAAGTCAAGCTTTAGCCGAGCACTGCGCCGAACTCGCAAGATGCCGGTTGACCACGATACGCCGCCCTTCGATACTGGACGGTGAGAAGAGACTTTCCCCGCGGATCGGTTGAGTAGTTAGTGCGTGAGTTGATGACTTGCTTGGTGACATGAGGACGGAAGCAGTCGGTTGGGTGGAGGTAATAGAGTTTGTCGATTCATCGGGAATGGTCGTTCGGGAGGCACGTTACTTTGCCTATCCGAAGAATCCGCCGCCGTTCCCATCTCACATCCACTCGCAGTGCTTCGAATTTGTCGGTCGGGCGATTCGAATGAATGGCGAGTTGCCAGAGGGCCTCTTCGTTCGCGAAAAATACTCCCAGCTATCGCGAATCACTCGAACTGACCAGCTCGACAGATTGACCGCCTACTACGAGACGACGGAATGGCGCTGTGTCCGAGTGTGAGTCGTTTTCTTCGCGTCGGGTGAAAGCCGTAAATGTGCCGGCAAGAATTTTCACCTCACCAGCCCGTTCCGATCGCTGAGGCGTTGTCGGCGAAAACCTCTTGCGCGCTGATCCCATCGGGAGATAGTCTCCGGGTCTGCAGGGCATTCATCGGGCCGTGGCTCAGCTTGGTAGAGCGCCTCGTTCGGGACGTATAAGTTGCTGATTTACTTGGGTTTGCTCATGTGCTCTCACGTGAGCAGGAGAGCTTGAATAAAGGCTCGGAAGGCGATTTATCCTTTCCTCATATGCTCTCACCTTCGCCCCTGGTGTGCAAATCGGTGGACAAATCCCAAAAAAGCCTG
>DATDKN010000135.1:0-4373 GCA_036519995.1 Terrimicrobium sp.
ATCGGCATGCTCATGCGAAAATCGGTCGAGTATAATCTTCCGCTGCACAGGTCTTCTTCGGCCGTGCGCAAACTCTCAAGCCACTCGCTTCCAAGTAGAAAAGGCTCCGCTCTCGATCTGAACAGCCGGGTAGAGAAATCCCCGAGGGGGAGGTCGGGGGTCATCCGGATATGTAAGATTTTCACTGATATTTCAATCGCTAAGGGCACCGATTGGGAAACGTGAGGCCGTCAGCTAGCGTTTAGTCAAACCAGACCGACTATGGAAATGACATTTGATCGTGATTCAATGCAGGATGACCAGCAGCTGATGGATGGGATCTTGCATAAATGGCCCGATGCTCTTGACCGCCTCTACAAGCGCTATCGGGTAGTCTTGAAGTCAATCATCATGCAAGTGCTCCATGATGAAACCGAGGCCGACGACGTGTTGCAGGAAGTTTTCCTGCAAGTGTGGAATCGCGCACCAAGCTATTCTTCCGGCAAGGGAAAGCTCATGAGCTGGCTCTGCACGCTTGCGCGCCGTCGCGCAATCGACCGTCTTAGACAGCACGCCGCTTATCGCCGCGCCACCGACCGTTACGAAGTGTCCTGCAAACACTTCGATAAGGGTGTTGATGAATCGCACAGCGTCGAGCGAGAAGCCTTTCGAGATGACCTGCGCTCCTTGCTTCGTCACCATCTCGAGACGCTGCCGGCCAATCAGCAGGAAGTTATCCAGTTGGCCTTTTTCCAAGAGAAAAGTCAGCGCGAAATCTCTGCGTTAACCAACATCCCCCTAGGCACGGTGAAGACGAGAATTGAGCTCGGAATCAAGAAATTGTCTCACGCATTGGGAGGTTTGCGAGAGAAAGTTGTTTAGCTAATCCTCGCACTGCGCCCGATGGCTATTCGAGCTTCAGGTTCTCGGGGAGGGGGCCGGGCGCGAGGACATGAAGCTCGGACAGGCCATCGCCCGGGCTATCGTCAACATCCGCGATTGGGTGCTTGGCCGGACGCACGTCAACTGACATCTCTTGTCCATCACGTTGAATGGTGATCGGCACCCTGTCGCCAGCTGTGAGGAAGAACGCTGCATCGATGACATCTTCGGCGGTTGAGATGTTCACGCCGCCAATCTTCGACACGACATCTCCCTCTTTCAATCCGGCCTCGGCCGCCGGTGATGCCGATCCAAGCTCAGCGATTCGAACGCGCGAACCTTGGCCCGGAACATGTTCATCCTCTACGTCTGCGCCGACCCATCCATATCTCGGTTCGCCAAACCGGATGTAGTCCATCCGAAGCTTCTCGGCCGCCTCGATTGGCAGAGCGTAGCAGGCGCCGCCGCCGTCGATTCCCGAGATGATGATCCCGACGACCTCGCCTTTCAGGTTCATCAAAGGTGCCCCTCCGAACCCGGGTTCAACGGAGAGAACGGCCCGGATGTGCGTGGTCATGAAATATCTGCCGAGAAACTGGCGGTCGAATCCAGCCACAATTCCGAAACTAGGTGTGGCCGCGAGGTCCACCGGGAAGCCGATCGCCAGCACTGGAGTGGCCAGCGAAAGTCCCTTGGAGTTGCCCACCGGTATAAAGGGAGAATTATAATCAACCTTAACCAGGGCGATACCACTGCGGGCATCAGCAAGCAGAAGCTTTGCAGGGATGCGGCGATCGCCGTGGATCACGAGAATCTCGTCGGCATTCGCAACGATGTAGGAAAGCGTATAAATCGTGCCGGCTGGATCGGCAAAAAAACCAGTGCCACTGAGTTTTCCGTGTCGGTCGTACGCTTCGACCCGAACAGTCGATGCGCATCGCTCATCGAAGACCCGTCGAACCTCGGAAGAGATTTTCTCACCAAGGTTGTCTTCTGCCCGACTCGCGACCGTCACGAGCAGGAGAAGGAGAACGCCAAGCTTTCCGCCCAGAGCGCTAGAAACTGAGCGGCTGCTCATTGCTCACGGGCCTGGACTGAAGCACATAGTGTGATGGCAGCGACCCGCCGGTTTGTGCGGAGACCGGAAGCGTATCAGTGATTGTTACGGGTTTGGAGGCAGTAAGTGAGAATGAGGTCCGGGAACCATCTGCCTGCGCGAGTGTTCCCGAAGGCTGCTGAGTAACGATCAGCGCCGAGGCGGCCGCAGCCAGCATGAGAATCACCGCATAGGCAAACTGGGGAACTCGAAAGGTCGGCGCGATTGAAACAATCCGTTCCCAGAGTATCACCCAGCCGGGACGTCGAAGAGCCTCGACGCGCTGGCGCCTTTGGAACTCCCGAAGAAAGTCATCAAAGTAAGCAGGAGGAGGCTTTTCGTAGCGCTTTAATCGCAGCAGCTTTGAGACGTTCGGGTCTTCGTCCATACCTTTGAGTCAGTGTTTGATAAACTCTTCGAGATAATTTTGCAACTGGCGGTGCGCATAAAACAACCTCGATCTCACGGTGCCTTCGGAAATCCCAAGGATCTTGGCGATTTCGGCGTGGGGCATTCCTTGAATGTCAAACATGGTAACGACCGCTCTATGTTCATGAGACAGCTTCTGCAATGCCTCGTTCAATCTTTGTTGCAGTTCGGAGATATTCGCATCCTGCCGCGGATCCCCTCCGGTGGTGGCTTCGATGAAGTCAGGATCGTTCTGCACTCCGGCATCCATGTCATCGAGGCTCATTGCATGCCGTCGGCCACGCTTTTTGACAAAGTTGATCGTCATGTTAACAGCGATGGAATGTATCCAGGTGTAAAAGCTCGATTTACCTCGAAAGCCGCTGATCGAACGGTAGGCTTTGGCAAAGACTTCCTGAAGGAGATCGTTGGTATCTTCATGGTTGGAAGTCATATTGTAAATAAGCCCATAGAGCCTCGGACTGTATCGAATCACCAGTTCATCAAATGCCTCCGGGTCTCCGCCCTGAGTGCGGGCGACCAAATCGTCGTCTTGTGGTTCCGGAGCTTCGTCCATGCAGCGAAAAGCGCCACAGGATATCAGAGATGGCCCGGTTTGCCACTAGCTGATTAGGGTGGGCAAGTCTTCACGCCATGGAAGTGCGGTCCGTGTCCGCATCAAACGGGGCGACCTCGGCTGCTTGGGGCAATGGAGATTGAAGTTGCTTAAGACGCTCGTAGAGCAGCTGGAGGTGCGGAAGCGATAGTCCGATTTCGTTTGCGCGACGTAGGGCTTCTCCCCACATTGTCTCGATTTCCAATTCCCTTCCGGCGAGCCAATCGACGAGCGTCGAGGGCTGGTAAGCTCCCATTGGATAGGTCCGCTCGATTTGCAGGTCGGCATATTGTCGCTCGATCGGGTGACCAAGGGCGGTTGCCGCGGTGATCGTCTCATTCATCAACGCGCGGCAGCGTGTTTTAAGCACTGGGTCTCCCAGTATCCTGTCCACCGTAAGGCCGCCTTCCGCCACAGCCAGCCCGTTAAACGGGATATTCCAGACGAGCTTGCGCCAACGTTCGGTTGCCAAATCATCTACCAGCCGCGCGTCGATTCCGCTCTCGCAGAATGCCTGGACGAGCACGCCTGTGCGGGGGAGGGGAGCTCCGGCATATTCGCCGATGGAAAGCATCCCGTGACCAAAGTGGTCGACGCTGGCTTCCGTTCGTCGAGTGAGACAAACAAAGCACAAACCACCCAACACGCGCTCAGCTCCGAAGAGCGCTGCCAGCAATTCTTCGTTGCCGAGTCCGTTCTGCAGCGTGAGCAAAATGGTCCCATCGTGGAGAAGGGGAGGAACCAGTCTCTCGAGAGCACTGTTCGAAGTCGTCTTTAGCGCCACGATGACAACGTCGCACTGGCCAATTTCACGAACATCGCGAAATATCTTCGGCCGATCGAGATGAACGTCTTCGCTGTTGACGCTAAAGATGGATATCCCGCGATGACTCGCTTCATTGAAGCCGGAGCGGAGCAGAAAATGGACATCCACACCCTTGGCAGCCAACTTCCCTCCGTAATAAAGACCGACCGATCCCGAACCGATGACGGCGACTTTGCCGACGGCTGACACAAACTACTAACTCTTACGTTGAACGCGCTTCCGACAGACAGGCTTCGAAACCTCGCTCAAGCTCTGCTCTTTCGGTCGCTGGATAGGCAGTATCAAGCAGGTTTGAGATGCGAGACCAGCCTTCCGCAGATTCACTTTGAATCTGCTGCTAATCGGGTGCGCCAGCGCCTTTTTCTTTCAGCACGCCCTCCTTGCCGACCTTTCCGGTGATGAGCCGAGCACCCTTTGCATAGTTAACGTGTGCCCAAGCCCACTGCCAAAAGACGAAAACGCGGTTTCGGAAACCGATCAGAAATATCAGGTGAACGAAAACCCAGGCCAACCAGGCTAGGTGTCCGCTAAACTTCATCCCAGCCACGCTGGCAACCGCCTTATAG
>DATDKN010000136.1:0-7347 GCA_036519995.1 Terrimicrobium sp.
GTCAAGCTGCGGGAGTCTCCTGCCCATGGCGGCAAATGCGCCCAGCGCGCAAAGGCTCTTGGTGATGCTGAAAATGTGCTCACGATTGCTTGGTTCAGCGCTGCTATAGCGCTCGAGAATGAGCCTACCGTTCTGCCAAACGAGGAGGGCCCGCTCGCCCCGTTGCCCGGAGTAGCCAGCGGCTGCCTCGAGATCTCCAAAGGTCCGGCTGCTTAAGCAAACGAGAAGAAGAGAAGCGATGAAACCGGTAGTTGGGCGAAATAGGCCCTTGCTCATCTGGTCTTGAGGGATGCGCTTCATTGCCGGGCGGGTGTGCTTTTTACCGCGGATCGCAAACGATGCCTCAGATGCCTGAAGTCCAGCGTTGCGAATTCAGTTGTTGCTTTTGATTTGGCCAGGCGCAATACTTGGTTGACACGAAAGAAACCATGAGCGCTACACTTACCGCCACAAGCCAACTTGATCAGCTTAAGCAATTTACTACGGTCGTCGCGGACACGGGGGATTTTGAATCCATCAGAAAGTATGCGCCACAGGACGCGACCACAAACCCCACTTTGATCTTCAAGGCGGTCCAGCTTCCCGAATACAAACCGCTCCTTGACAAAGCCATCGCCGATAATCGCGGATCTTCCCTGAGCGGTCCCTCGCTTCACAAAAAGATCATCGACGATCTGCTGATCGCCTTTGGAGTGGAAATCCTTGATATCGTTCCGGGACGCGTCTCCACCGAGGTGGACGCACGGTTGTCCTTCGATGCAGAAGCCACTGTGCAGAAGGCAAGATACCTGATTGGACTCTATGAAAAGGTGGGGATCGATCGGAAGCGTGTTCTGATCAAAATCGCATCCACGTGGGAAGGCGCTCGCGCTGCCGAGGTCTGCGAGAAGGAGGGCATTCACTGCAATTTGACACTCATGTTTTCGTTAGCGCAGGCCATCGCCTGTGCCGAGGCGGGAGTGACGCTCATTTCTCCTTTCGTAGGCAGAATTTACGACTACTACAAGAAGGCTACAGGCAAAGAATACGTTGGCGCGGAAGATCCCGGAGTTCAGTCTGTCCAGAAGATTTACACCTATTACAAGAAGTTCGGGTACAAGACGCAAGTCATGGGCGCGAGTTTCCGCAACCTCGGCGAGATTCTCGAGCTCGCAGGTTCCGACCTGTTGACCATCAGTCCGGATTTGCTCGCCAAGTTGCAGGAGGCCGAGGGTTCGGTAACGCGCAAGCTGAGTCCTGAAGCCGCGAAGTCGGCGAACGTCGAGCGTATCGAGGTAACGGAAAAGGTATTTCGGTGGATGCTGAACGAGGAGGCTATGGCCACGGACAAGCTCGCGGAGGGCATTCGCAATTTTGCCGCGGATATCGTTCGGCTCGAAGCGATGATTGCCAAAGCGTTCTGAGCGTGTTCAGGTACTTGGCTGCCCTGCTGGGCATCGCTCTTGTCGCGCCGACACTTTGGGCCACGACGGCGCCGGTCGACCATCCCGGTTCTTTGCCGATCCTGCTCGGAGTCGAAAGAGTTCGCGCTGAACTGAGATTGGATTCTTTGCAGCGCGCGTTGCTGGATTCGCTTCGCGGTGAATACAGGTCTGCCGCGCGCAAGTTGACGAACCCATTGCCGCAAACAGCTCCAGACCGGGCGGTGGCGCACGCGAAACTTCTCCGGCTCAATGAACAGTTCAATCGACGTGCCCTCTCGATACTTAACCCCACACAGCGCGAGAAATTGTCGGCGATCGAGGCCAAATTTCTTGGTGCCACTCTGCTGTATTCACCGGCAGTGCAGGCAAAGCTAAAGCTGACTGATCAGCAGAAACAGCGGATTGAGGCGATTCGGCAGAAAGGCCTGATCTACGTCGGGAAGGTCAATCGCAAGTTCGAGGAGGGTAAAATCAGTCAACGGGCGCGCCTCCAGCTCTTGCGGAGTCGGCGAATGGCGCAAGGTGCCGAGATGCTTCGACTTCTAACTCCTGAACAGCGCGACGCGGTGCTGGCGCTTGGGGGTAAAAAAATCGCCAGCTGAAGGTTCTTCGTCTTCCGACTTCGGTCCTATCTCGATCCGAAGGACTGATCCTCTCAGCTTGAGAAGCGATCGCCCAAAGTGCGCCTGCTCGCGCCAAGGCGAGCCGAGAAAACGTTTGAGTTGCACGGACGGGTTTTTCTGCATGAACTGCGGAGACAACAATGAGGATCTATGTCGACGGAGAATACTATGGAAAGGAAGAAGCCAAGATTTCGGTCTTCGATCATGGCTTGCTCTATGGCGACGGCGTCTTCGAGGGCATCCGGTTCTATCACGGTCGCGTGTTCCGCCTGACGGAGCACATCGATCGTCTGTCCGATTCCGCAAAGGCCATCTGTCTCAAGATTCCGCTGGAAAAGGCCGGCTTGATCGAGGCGGTGCTCGAAACGATCCGCAAGAATGAGCTCCAAGATGGCTATGTGCGCTTGGTAGTCACGCGGGGAAGCGGCGACCTCGGGTTGAACCCGGCGTTATGCCCGCGCGCCACGGTCTTCATAATCGCTTCGGGGATTACCCTCTATCCCGAGGAGATGTATAGCAACGGCCTAAGCGTTGTGACCTGCTCCACACGGAGGATTCCACATGGCGCGCTTAGTCCGATGGTCAAGTCGCTCAACTACCTCAACAATGTTCTCGCTAAAATCGAGGCGCAGCAGGCGGGCGCGGGCGAGGGGCTTATGCTCAACGAACAGGGCTTCGTAGCGGAGTGTACGGGCGACAATGTTTTTACCGTTAAGCATGGTGAGATCTTCACCCCTCCAATCTCTTCCGGAGCGCTTGCCGGTATTACACGCCAGGTCGTCTTTGAAATCGCCGCGGAACTTGGCTTTCGAATCACCGAGCCGGCAATGACCCGGTACGATATCTTCACCGCTGACGAGTGCTTCCTCACCGGAACAGCGGCTGAAGTTATCCCCGTTGTTACCCTTGACAGTCGCACAATTGGAGACGGCGTTCCCGGGCCGATCACGCGTGAATTGATGCGGCGGTTCCACCAGTTGACAGAGACCACCGGGACAGCGATTTATTGAGTGGTATGCAATGTGATGTTTGCCAGCAGAAGGAAGCGACAGTCTTTCTCACGCAAATCGTCGGCGGCAAAATGCAGAAGGTAAATCTCTGCGAGGCCTGCTCGAAGGAAAAGGGCGTGAACGATCCGACTGGCTTCGCGCTCGGCGATCTTTTGCTCGGCGTGGGTGCCGCTCAGGACATCGAGCGTTCCCCCAATGGAATCACCTGCCCGGTCTGCGGATTCACCCAAGCTGACTTCAAGAAGACGGGTCGTCTTGGTTGCAGCGCATGCTACGACGTCTTTGGCGACAGCCTCGAATCCATGCTCAAGAATATGCACAAAGGCTCCGAGCATGTCGGCAAGACGCCCGCCTCGCTCTTGCGAAACCGGCAGCTGGATGCCCGCATCAAACACCTGCAAACCAGTCTCGAAAGAGCCGTCGCCGACGAGGAGTACGAGAAAGCCGCTAATCTGCGCGATCAGATCCGACGGATAGAAGGCAGCCAGCGAATATGAAGTTCTCCAAGGTTGTCGCCAAGACCGGTGAGTGGCTCAGTGGCGATGGTCCTCACCGGCAGATTGTGGTCACCAGCCGCGTCCGCTTGGCCCGCAATCTCAAAGGCAAGGCATTTCCGGGATGGGCCAAAAAGGCTGAACGCATCGAGGTGCTTAAAGCTGCCAAGGCAGCAGTCATGCAGCTCTCGATGATGCAAGATGCTTTTGCCGAAAATTTGGAAGCACTTACGCCATTGGAGAAGCAGGTGCTGGTCGAAAGGTACTTGATCAGTCGGGAGCATGCCGCCAAGGGCGTGGGCAGCGCCGTGGTCATGAATTCCGCACAAAGTCTGAGTTTCATGATTAACGAAGAGGATCACCTGCGGATGCAAGCGATCTGTGGCGGTCTCCAGCTCGGAAAAGTTTTCACGATGATCAACCAGGCAGACAGTGAGCTCGAGCCTCTGCTCGAATTCGCATTCCATTCCAAGCTCGGCTACCTGACGGCCTGTCCGACGAACGTCGGCACTGGCATGCGTGCTTCAGCAATGCTCCATTTGCCTGGGCTTGTCATGAGCGACCAGATGAACAAGATTATTAATTCCGTGAACAAGATCGGGCTTGCGGTTCGCGGGCTGCATGGAGAGGGAACGGAAGCAATCGGAAACTTGTTTCAGGTTTCCAATCAGGTCACCCTCGGTGAGGCCGAGGAGGAGATCATCGAGCGGCTGAAAAAAGTGATCGAGACGATCATTGAGCATGAGCAGAACGCGCGTCTGCTGCTCTTGCAACGCAAACCGGTCGCTTTGCTTGATCAAATCGGGCGTGGCTATGGCATCCTTTTGCACGCCCACTCGATCAGTTCAAAGGAAGCTTTGAATCAACTTTCGGTCATCAAGCTCGGCATCGATCTCGGTCTTTTTCCGGAACCGCATCGTCTGCCAGTCGATGAACTCTTCATCGAAACTCAGCCGGCCCATCTGCAAACCGGCCTCGAGACACAAAAAATGTCAGCGGAGGAAAGGGATGCCTTGCGCGCCACCTTGATTCGCGCCAAACTGAAGGGGGTTCCGGAGCCGGACACGAGCAAGATTACGATAAAACCCTCGGGACCTCAGGAAAATGATGAATAACTTCACACCTCGCGCACAGCAAGTCCTCGCGCTTGCCCGCAAGGAAGCTGATCGGTTCAATCACAACTATGTTGGAACCGAGCACTTGCTTCTCGGGTTGATCAAGCTCGGGCAGGGCGTCGCTGTCAACGTGCTTCAGAAAATGGGACTCGACTTGGAGACAGTCCGGATGGAAGTCGAAAAGCAAGTCGGTTCCGGGCCGGAGACCAAAATGGTCGGAAACATTCCCTACACTCCGCGCGTGAAGAAGGTCCTCGCCCTGGCGGGAAAGGAAGCAAAAGCTTTGCAGCATTCTTACGTGGGCACGGAGCATATTCTTTTGGGCTTGCTCCGCGAAGGCGAGGGTGTTGCCGCTCGTGTGCTCAAGAGCCTGGAGATCGACATCGAGCGCACCCGCAATGAAATTCTTAAGGAACTCGATCCCAACTTTGCCCCGCAGGAAGAGAGCGAGGGCGTTCCGGCCGAGACGGGTGGAAAGAAAGATTCGAAAACTCCGGCCCTGCGCGCGTTCGGGCGTGATCTCACCGAGCTGGCGAAGAAGAATGAACTGGATCCGGTAATCGGACGCTCCGACGAAATTGAGCGTGTGATTCAGATTCTCTGCCGCCGCACCAAGAACAATCCTGTGCTGATTGGCGAGGCCGGTGTCGGCAAGACCGCGATCGCCGAAGGGTTGGCGCAAGAAATCGTTGCGGGCGATGTCCCTGAGATCTTGCGAGATAAGAAAGTCATCACGCTCGATTTGGCTTTGATGGTTGCGGGCACCAAATACCGCGGTCAATTTGAGGAACGGATCAAGGCGGTGATGGATGAAATTCGTCGCACCAAGAATGTGATCCTTTTCATTGACGAGCTTCACACCATTGTTGGGGCGGGTTCGGCTGAGGGCGCGATGGATGCATCCAACATTATTAAGCCGGCACTTTCTCGCGGAGAGTTGCAATGTATCGGCGCAACCACACTCAACGAGTATCGCAAATACATCGAGAAGGACGCCGCGCTCGAGCGTCGCTTTCAGACAGTGAAAGTGGAGGCGCCAAGTGTCGATCAGACCATTCTCATCCTCAAAGGAATTCGGCCTAAGTACGAAGCCCATCACAAGGCGCGCATTACTGACGATGCTCTTGATGCGGCTGCCCGGCTTTCCGACCGCTATCTGACGGGTCGCTTTCTCCCTGACAAGGCCATCGATGTGATGGACGAAGCGGGATCCCGCGCGCGCATCGCGGCGATGACGCGTCCTCCCAATGTTAAGGATATCGAGGCGCAGATCGAGCAGATCCGCGTCGATAAGGAGGCTGCCATCAAGGCGCAAGATTTCGAGAAAGCGGCAGCCTTGCGTGACAGTGAGAAACAGGCCAAGGATCGCCTCGACACGATTCTTTCGGAGTGGCGGATCAACAAGGAGGAAAAAGAGGTCCTCGTCACCGAAGACGATATCATGCATGTTGTCTCCAAGTGGACCGGAGTGCCGCTCTCGCGCATGGAGCAACAGGAGACGCAGAAGCTCCTCGCCATGGAGAGCGAACTCAAGGGCAAGGTGATTGGTCAGGATGAAGCGGTTGTCGCTATCAGCAAGGCGCTCCGCCGCTCGCGTGCCGATCTCAAGGACCCTCGTCGACCGATTGGCTCCTTTGTCTTCCTGGGTCCGACCGGCGTCGGAAAGACCTTCCTGGCGCGCACGCTCGCCGAGTTCATGTTCGGCGACGCTGATGCGCTCATTCAGATCGACATGTCGGAATACATGGAGAAGTTCACCGCGTCGCGGCTCATCGGATCTCCTCCCGGCTATGTCGGCTACGAAGAGGGCGGACAGCTTTCGGAAGCGGTGCGGAGACGACCCTATGCGGTTGTTCTTTTCGACGAGATCGAAAAGGCGCACCCCGATGTGATGCATTTGCTGCTCCAAATTCTAGAAGAGGGCAAAATCACTGACTCGCTCGGCCGAAAGATCGATTTCCGCAATACCATCATCATCATGACTTCCAATGTTGGTGCTGACTTGATCCGGCGACAGACCACGCTCGGCTTTGGCGCGCCGAAACTGGACGACAATTATGACGTCATGCGGGACAAGATCATGGAAGAGACCAAGCGCGTCTTCAAGCCGGAGTTCCTGAATCGGCTCGATGATACCATCGTCTTCCATACCTTGACCAAGCCTGATCTCATTCAGATCGTCGATTTGGAAGTCGCAAAGGTGATTCAGCGCATCAAGGCGAAGGATATTCTTCTGATCCTCGAGGAATCCGCGAAGGAGTTCCTCATTGAGAAGGGATACGATCCGCTCTACGGGGCGCGTCCAATGCGGCGTGCGGTGGAGCGCCACCTGGAAGATCCTCTGGCCGAAGAGCTCCTCCGTGGAAATATCAAGACCCACGAGAATCTTTACGTGAAGCGAGATGGTGAAAAACTGGCCTTTGTAAGCCAGTCTTCGCTCTCCGAGCCGACACCGGCTGGTTTGTCCTGATTATTGCTCGAAAGGTTTCCCTTGAGGCTCCGGCGCAAGCGCGCGGGGTTCGCGCCGATGTCGCTGCGTGGATTGCGGTCCGGCGGTCTGCTGCCATAGCGCGCACGGCGAGCGGGCCAGAAGGGAACTTTTCAATTCCTTGGAGACTGCATAAGTTTTCATCGTGAGTACACAAGCAACTTCCCTCTCTCCCACCGAGACTCATCGGGTC
>DATDKN010000137.1:0-8799 GCA_036519995.1 Terrimicrobium sp.
CCGACCGGAGCTGGAGTAGGTATCTTTTCATAGCTTCATTGCTCGCCGGCTAGGCGCATCTTGCACGGAAAGTAAATGTTTGGAAGCACCGCTTGCGATGTTATGCGAGCAGGAAGATGATTCCCGCTCTCCAATGAATCCGCTTCGACTTGGCGTTCTCGGTTCGGGAAAAGGCTCGAACTTCCGTGCCATTCTCCAGGCGATCCAAGATGGACGGCTGAACGCTAGCGTCGCCCTAGTCTGCTCCGATGTGCCCGACGCGGGCATTTTGGAACTGGCGCGCGCTGCCGGCCTGGAGACGCGAACCATCGAGGAACAAAAGTTTAAGACGCGACTCTCGACGGAATGTGAAGAGAAACTGGTGGCCCAATTGCGCGACGCCAAAGTCGATCTCGTCGTCCTTGCGGGCTACATGCGCATGCTCAAGGATCCGATGCTCACCGCCTTTCCCCGGCGCATCATCAACATCCATCCTTCCCTTCTGCCTCAGTTCCCGGGCCTGGAGGCCTGGCGCCAGGCGCTCGCGGCCGGCGCATCGACTACCGGCTGCAGCGTGCACTTTGTTGATGAAGGGATGGACAGTGGCGAGATCATCGCGCAAGCGCCGGTCCCTGTCCTCCCCGGTGATACTCCGGAGCGCCTGCACGCGCGAATCCAGCAAGCGGAGCACCAGCTCTACCCGGAAGTAATCGGCAAGTTCACACGCGGCGAATTGCCATGAGCCGGTTCCGCATCTTTGATCTGAACCCCGCGCAACTACAAGCGGTCCAACATGAGGAAGGTCCGTTGTTGATTCTTGCGGGCGCAGGGACGGGGAAAACGCGGACCATCACGGCGCGAATCGCCTGGTTGATCGCTCAAGGCGAGGATCCATCGAAGATACGCGCGGTAACATTCACCAACAAGGCGGCGCGTGAAATGAAGGAGAGAATTGCAGAGATGATTGAGCCCGACCAAGCCAAGCTTGTCTCCGCCTCAACGTTCCATGCGCTCTGCTTGAGAATCCTTCGCACCGACGCGCAGCGTCTCGGTTACAAAGCAAATTTCAGTATCTTCGATGAAAGCGATCAACTGGCTCTGATCAAGAAGATCATCACTCGCGTTTGCGCTCGCGATGAGAAGCTCGACGTGCAGTTGACACGGAGCCTTATTAGCAAAGCGAAGAATAATGGTTGGCCCGCGCGCGACGAGGAGAGTCTCATCGGTGCGGTATTTCACCGCTATGAACAGGAACTTCGCGCGCTCAACGCGATGGATTTCGACGATCTGCTCGCTCAATCCGTCCGCCTCTTGTCGGACTTCCCGGAAGTCCTCGCGAAATGGCAATCGAACACGCGGCATCTGTTGGTTGATGAATTTCAGGACACCAATCGCCTGCAACTCGAACTCGTTACCTGCCTGGCCAGCGGTAAGCCGCCGAACGTCTGCGTCGTCGGCGATGACGATCAAAGTATTTACGGATGGCGGGGCGCGGAGGTGTCGAACATCCTCGAGTTTGAAAATCACTTCCCCAATCCTCGAATCATTCGCCTCGAACAGAATTATCGCAGCACGAACTCGATTCTAAGCGCGGCCAACCGGCTCATCGCGCACAATCCTCGTCGGCACCCAAAGAGGCTCTGGTGTCCTCGTCAGGATGGCGAGTCGGTTCGTGTCATTGCGGTGCCAGATGACCGCACGGAAGCTGAATTCGTGACGCATGAGGTAGCGGCGCTCTGCGCCGCGGGCAGTGCCTCATACAAGCAAGTGGCCGTCATTTATCGGATGAATGCGCAGTCCAGACTGCTTGAGGAAAACTTTCGCCGGCTTAGAATTCCGTATCGTCTGGTCGGGGGGAGAAGCTTTTTTGAGAGACGGGAGATCAAAGACCTTACCGCATACATGGCCGTGTTCTTGAATCCGTCCGATGACGCTTCCCTTCTGCGGATCATTAATTCTCCGCCTCGCGGGATCGGCGCGAGGACCGTCGAGCTTGCCCTCAGCTTCAGCGTGGAGAACAAACTGAGCCTGTTTCAGGCACTTCGGGACGGCCGTTATCTCGCTACCTGCACGCGGAAAACGGCCGACGCTATCCTTACATTTGTGGACGAAATTGAAGCCGCCCGCGTCCGCATTCAAACGCCCGGAGTCGAGTGCGCGCACGTCCTCTCCACTCTTTTGGAGGGATGCGGTTACCTCAGTGATTTGAAGCGCTCCTGCCGGAATTCGGAAGAATCCTTCAGCCGGGAAGAAAACGTGAAAGAGATGCTCCGAGCACTGGCGGATCATCAGAAGCGAACCGGGCAAGGGCTGCAAAGCTTTCTCGACGAGATCAGCCTCGATCGCGACCGCGAGGAAGATCCCAAGAAAGCCGCTGATGGTGTCACGCTGATCACTTTGCATGCCGCCAAAGGCCTGGAATTTGCCCACGTATTCCTCGTCGGTGTGGAAGAGGGATTACTCCCGCACGAACGCTCCAAGGCGGAAGGTAACATCGACGAAGAGCGCAGATTATTCTACGTCGGTATAACCCGCGCCATGCGTTCCCTCGTTATTACATGGTGCCGCTCGCGGAAAAAGTTCGGCAATCCAACCTTCTGTCGACCCAGCCGGTTCTTGCAAGAAATCGGCGGAGCCCAAGTCGAGAACGAAAGTTATGAAGAGCTGATCAATCGACCGATGGAACGGGAGGACGTCGCAGCTCAATTTGCCCGACTCCGCGCGCAATTGGCGAAGCAGTGAGAGCCGAATCATTAGACAGGCGTTTTTGTGTCAACCGCGTGTCGAAGAAATCCGTTCGTTGACACAAGCACCCGGACAAAGGCATCTCTTCCGCGATGAAATTTGGAATTCTCGGAGCGATGCCACAAGAAGTCGCCTTGATGGCGCGTTCGATCAGTGTGCGTCGCAGCGTCGAATTGGGGATGCGGACATTTTTCGAGGGCACTTGGGAAGGCCAGGAGGTCGTGCTTGTGCTCTCTCGCGTGGGGAAGGTTTCCGCGGCAATTAGCACCCTGCTGCTGCTCGAACGTTTTGGCGCAACCCATATCGTCTTCACGGGATTGGCGGGCGCAATCGATCCCGGCTTGCGAATCGGCGATGTGGTCATCGCCGAGCGCCTCGTCCAACACGACATGGACGCCAGCCCACTGCCGGCCTTCAAACGGTTCGAGATTCCTCTGCTTGGAAAAATCTTCTTTGAGACTGGTCTCTCCCAGGAAGCAGCCGACGCGGCCATTCACTATACCCAGGGCGACTTCTTACATGAAGTGACGCCCGAGAAGCGATCGGCGTTCGGTATGGACCGGCCAAGAGTTTTCAGCGGCTTGGTGGCGAGCGGGGATCAGTTCCTCACAGATCCGATCAAGACCGCGGAGCTTCGCGACGCATTACCCGGCTTGCTCTGCGCCGAGATGGAAGGGGCCGCCGTCGCACAGGTCTGCCACGAAATGGGCGGGATACCTACGGCCATCATTCGCGTGATTTCCGATCAGGCAGATCATTCGGCGCCAGTTGATTTCCTCCGGTTCATTGACGAGGTGGCTGAATATCTTACGGGCGGCATCGTCCGATCGCTATTGACCTCGTTCACGGCACGGCTGCCGTTCGCGCAAGCATAGCAATCACTGGACAGCGCGGCTCAGGTCATCGAAACTCCTCCCATGAGTGCAGGACAAGGATCTACCGGAAATGTAATTGCAGCACTTGCCAGCTTCTTTATTCCAGGCCTTGGCCAGTTGATCCAGGGCCGCCCCTTGCGGGCGCTGGTGTTTTTTGTGGCGGCCGCACTTCTCTGGCTTATCTGGATGGGATGGATCATGCATCTTTGGTCGATCATCGACGCTGCATTGTGGAGGCCTTAGCGCCGCATTAGGCTGCACATCGATTGTCGATGAGGGCTTGTGGCGGGTTGGGGCGCCTCTGATATTTCTCGCAGAATTCTCCAAGTTCTGTTTTTTAGCAGCCAGACAGGAGGATAATTGCTGTGACGCTTCTTGGAATCGACATCGGTGGGACCGGAATCAAAGGCGCGCCGGTTGACGTAGAAACAGGCCAACTCGTCGGGGAGCGCTTCCGAATTGATACTCCCCGCCCTGCTATGCCCAATGCCGTCGCCGATGTGGTCGAACAAATCGCCGAACATTTCAGTTATCGCGGGCCGACTGGCGTCACTTTTCCGGCCGTTGTCAAGCATGGCGTCACCTATACGGCAGCAAACGTCGACCGTTCATGGATCGGGACAAACGCGGGTGAGCTCTTTTCCCAACACGTCGGAGGACCTGTTACGGTGGTGAACGATGCGGACGCCGCCGGAGTCGCGGAAATTCGTTTCGGCGCCGGCAAGGATCGCAAAGGCGTCATCATCTTGCTGACCTTGGGAACTGGAATCGGTTCCGCGGTTTTCCTCGATGGGAAGCTCCTGCCAAACAGCGAATTCGGTCACCTGATGATCCGCGGGAAGGAAGCCGAGAAACGCGCCTCGGAAAGGGTTCGTGAGCAGCGGCAGCTCTCCTGGAAACAATGGGCGGAAAGGCTGAGTGAGTTTCTCAACGAGCTGGAAAAACTCTTTTCACCCGATCTCTTCATCATGGGCGGTGGGATCAGCAAGAAGGCGGAAAAGTTCTTCCCTTATCTCAAGACCCAGACCGAGGTGATTGTTGTGCCCGCGCAGATGCGCAACGAGGCAGGAATAATCGGCGCCGCCTACCTGGCTCACGTTTCGAGCCAGCAGCCGTAACTTCCGGCAGCTGTCAGCAGGGTTCATCGCGCCATCAGAGGCACCAATTGCCCTTTACGCTGCGAGGCACTTCTCCATATTCCGCATATGCGCGAACCTCCAACGGGAACGGTCAGCTTTCTCTTCACAGATATTGTAGGAAGCACCCGGCTATGGGAAAAATTTCCCGGCCAGATGGGTGGGGCGCTCGCCCGTCACGATTCGTTGATACGTTCTGCCGTGGAAGAGCACGCCGGCTTCGTCTTCAAGACGGTTGGAGACGCCGTCTACGCAGCCTTCCAATCGCCACGCGATTCGCTCGAGGCCGCCATCGATTCCCAAGGTGCCCTCAGCTCCGAGGATTGGAAGGAAATCGGCGACCTTAAGGTGCGCATGGGCATTCACGCCGGAGCTGCCGAGTTCCGAGATGGTGACTACTTTGGCAGCACGCTGAGTCGCGTATCGCGCATCGAGGGCGCCGCACATGGTGGCCAAATCCTGCTATCTCGCATCGCGGTCGAACTGCTCGAAGAGGAATCCCTTGGAGTTGTCTCCTTCAAGTCGCTCGGTAACTATCGCTTGCGGAACCTCGACAGGCCGGAGCACCTCTACCAAGCGGTCGTCCCCGGTCTGGCGGATTCTTTCCCGCCGCCACGCAGCATGGAGGCACTGCCCAACAACCTGCCGGTGCAAACGACCAGTTTTGTGGGGCGCGAAACCGAATTGAAAGAAGTGAAAGAACTCCTCGCCGAGGCTCATCTGTTGACCCTGATGGGAATGGGCGGGACAGGCAAGACGCGACTGGCCATCGAAGCAGGCGCCGAACTCATTCAAGAGTTTCGCGATGGGGTCTGGCTAGTCGAACTCGCGTTGTTATCCGAGGCCGACCGCGTTCTGGAGGCCGTTGCTGCGGCCGTAGGTGCACGGGAAGAGCCCGATCGTCCGTTGCGCTCCACTCTGATCAATTTCCTTCGCAGCAAAACTACTTTGCTCCTGCTGGACAACTGCGAGCATCTTCTTTCGGCGGCCTCGTCATTGGCGGCGGAACTACTGCGCTCCTGTCCGCGCCTTAAAATTCTCGCCACGAGCCGACACGCCTTAGGTATCGGAGGAGAGGCCATCTTCCGCGTGCCACCCCTTCAGGTCCTCGAGGTGAACGCTGATGATTTCCCCGGCGACGATTTTCCCGAACGTCTTTTCCAATATGAGGCCGTCAAGCTATTCGTGGCCCGGGCCAAAGCCGTCCGGCCGGAATTTAACATCACCAAGGCCAATGCCCGTGCGGTTGCGGAGATTTGCAGCAGACTCGATGGCATCCCGCTCGCGATCGAGCTTGCAGCCGCACGCGTCAAATTGCTGAGCGTCGAGCAGATCGCGGCACGGCTCGACGATCGTTTCCGGCTGCTGCGCGGTGGCCGGCGAGATGGTCTTCCCCATCAACAAACACTCGAGGCTTTGATCGACTGGAGCTACGATCTTCTCTCCGAGAAGGAACGGATCGCCTTCCGCCGAATGGGAGTCTTCGCCGGCGGACGCACGCTTGAAGCTCTGGAAAAGGTCTGTTCGGGAGATGGAATCGAAAACTTCGAGATGCTCGATCTCCTCGAACAACTCGTTGACAAATCCCTCATCACCGTCGAGGCCGACGAGGCGGGTAACCCGCGCTATACCATGATCGAAACGGTCTGGCACTACTCGCGGGAAAAGCTCGACAAATCCAGTGAAGCCGCGGCGGTCCGTGACCGCCACTTGGACTACTTTCTTCGCTTCGCTGAAGAGGCCGCGCCTCACCTGGAGGGTCCGGAGCAAAGGGATTGGCTCGACCGCTGCGAGAGCGATCTCTTTAACTTTCGCTTTGCCGCAGAATGGACCATCAAATCCCGCAAAACAGAGGCGGGTCTGCGTCTCCTCACCGCGTTGTATCGCCTCATCGAGATACGTGGCAGCCTCGCCGAGGGCTGGGACATCGGCACGAGCCTCCTGGCGCTGCCGGACTCCGACGTCGCACCCAAGCACAAGGCAGCCAGCCGCATCGCGTTGGGCCGAATCGCCTGGGCGGCCGATCGCTATAGCGACTCGCGTCGCTTCTACGCGGAGGCACACCAGATTTACGATGCTATGGGCGATGAAGCTGGCTCAGCTCTGGCAGACATGCTGACCGGTTTTCTCGACCGCGGCGACGGCAATTTGCAGGAAGCGGAACGGCGTTTCCAGCGGGCCGTGGACGTTGGTCGCGCGGTTGGCCAGACCTACCTGAAGGCCGGCGGATTGAGCGGCCTTGGCAGTACCGCTCTCGACCGCGGCGACCTTGTCCGTGCACGCGAGCTTAAGGAGAAAAGCCTCGAACTTTACGAACGCCTCGGAGATCGATGGGTTATTGGCCTTATTCTTTGGGGTATCACCACGGTGGCCATCGCCCAGAAAGACTATTCGCGTGCCCGCAGCGCGCTCAGCGAGTGGGCGCAAATTACCCGCGAGCTCGGTAATCGCTGGATCCTTCCTTACATCTTGGAATGCGAGGCGAACCTTGCTCTGGCGCTGGACCAACCCCAACAGGCCGCACGCCTCTTCGGTGCGACCGAAGCCCTCCATGAAAACCTTGGCAGCCAGTTGTTCGCCGCTGAAATCGCCCGCCAGGAAACATCCTTGGCTACGCTGAAGCAGAGGCTACCTGATTCCGATTTTCGCGAAGCTTGGGAAGCTGGTCGAGCCGCTTCTCCATGGGACCTCATTGACAATTCCTGAGGCACCCCCGCAAACCCCCGGTCGTTCGTGCGCGCTGGTGCCAAGCAGACCAGCGAAATCCACAAGCGCTTCGCAAGCGCCTACAAGCTTTCGAACTCATCGTGGTGAGCCGCTGCCTTACTGAACAAACTCAATCCGATTTGGGGGAGAGAGGCGCTTAATTCTTGCCAGCGAATAGACCTCATGTCCGGCGGCGCAGACCTTTTCGCCACCGCGCTGAAATGCCTTTTCGATGACGATACCTATGCCAACCAAGACGGCGGCAGCTTGGCTGACAATGGAAGTCAAAGCCGAGAGAGCTTCGCCGCGTGCGAGAAAGTCATCGATAACCAGGAGTCGGTCATTCGAGCTGATGAATTGCTTCGCGACGATCACATCGCTATGCGCTTGCTTAGTGTAAGAATAAGCCGGCGCCGTATAGTGATCATCGCCAATCGTCGAGGGTCTCGCCTTACGCGCGAAGACGACCGGCACCTGTAATTCAATTCCCGTAGTCACCGCAGCCGCAATACCGGAGGTTTCAATCGTGACGATTTTTGTGGCGCGACGACTTCTAAAGTGTCCGCAAAGGTCCTGCCGATCTGGACAAGTAACTTGGTGTCTAACTGGTGGATTCAAAAAGGCATTCACGTTGAGAACGCCTCCAGGCAAAACATAGCCCAGCTCGAGAATCCTCTCCCGCAGCATCTGCATGGCGCCATTCAACGGAGTCAGCCTCAAAAGAACAAGCTGTCAATGGAGAGGCGGTGTCCCCACCGCCAACAAACCTGCCCCCGACGATGAGGACATCATTGAGATAGGAGATTGCTTAAAAGACCTGCCTCTAAGTTTAGCCATTCTTACACGCGAACTGCGGCTCAGGGAATCGCCGCGCGACGCATTACTTAGCAGTCAGTGAATTGTATAGCCGCCATCGACGATCAGGTTGGCGCCTGTGATCATATCGGCGGCATCGCTGGCGAGGAAAAGGGTGGCCGCGGCCACCTCTTCCGGCAGGGCAAAGCGGCGGAGAGGAATTTCCTGTTTCATCACTTCCCCCGGCTCTCCAGCCCATGCCACCCGCCCCATCTCCGTGAGCACGACGGTTGGAGAGACCGCGTTGACCTGTACGCCGCGAGGTCCCCATTACTTGGGCGAGGCCGAGGAGGCCATACTTGCTGGTGCAGTAGGCGAGATGATTAGCCAGGGCAACCACGGCCGCCTGCGAGGCGATGTTCACGATTTTACCGTGGCCCTGCTCGGAGGAAGACCGCCTTGAGATTCACCGCCATGGTAAGGTCCCACTTATCTTCCGATGTTTCTTCCGCCGCCTCTCGGAAGGCGATCCCGGCATTGTTGACCAAAATGTCAACCGCCCC
>DATDKN010000138.1:0-5640 GCA_036519995.1 Terrimicrobium sp.
GCGGCCCGGCCGGTCTTCTCTGCGGCTTCGAAGGCGTTCATGGTTGGTCCGTAGTAGGTTTTGAATACATTCATGAACGCCGCTGGCTCGCCGGGAAAGTTAAAGGTGAACGTGTCTCGCACGAAAGAGATCTTCTCTGCCGGAACTCCTGCAGCGCCAAACCGCTCGATGACGTTGCTCTCGACGCCCCAAGTCATCGGGCTGACGAAACCTTCTGGCGGTGGCGGCGTGTAACTGGAGCTAATCCTCAGGATCTGCGCGACGAGTGTCGGATCATTGGGGATCCAGTTGCCCATGACAATTCGACCTCCCGGCCGCGTGACCCGCACCATCTCCTTGGCCACATCGAAAGGTTTGGGGGCAAACATCGCACCGAAGATCGTCACGACAATATCAAACGCTTGATCCGGCAACGGCTGGAGATTACACGCATCCCCCTCCTGAAATTTGCAGTGTGTCAGGCCCTGCTCGGCGGCTCGCTTGTTTCCGGCCTCGACTAGATTTCGTGCGATGTCGACGCCGAGCACGTCCGCTCCCAGCTTGGCCGCTGGCACCGCAGTGGTGCCATCGCCGCATCCGAGATCCAGAACCTTGAGTCCGTTAGTGATTCCTAGGCTCTGCACGAGCGCCTCTCCGCTTTCGCGCATGGTGGCGGCGAGGCGGGTGAAGTCGCCTTTTTCCCAGAGTGCTTTGTTTGGATTCATAGGAGCGTTGTCGTCAAATCTTCAGTGCTTTTCAGGGGGGGAACGATGATAGGCTGATTCATACAGGAGGAAACACAATGTCTGATCAGTATGTTCTTTCACGACGCAAGGCGATAGCACTTTTCGGGATCTCCGCCGCCGGCATTGCGGCCGAGGCCAACCCAGCGACGGCACACTCCCGCGCCGGCGAACTCGACAAGGTCGGCGGCTCGGCGCGTCCACAGTACATTTTTGGTTACGGCTCACTGGTGCAGCGCCAATCACGCATGGGAACCTCGGCGGAAGCCGAATTCGCTTCCCCGGTGATTGTCCACGGCGTGAGCCGTGGCTGGTTCGACCAGACCGGCGGACCGAGTTGGAATCCGACTTACCTCGGCGCGGTGTTGGAGAAGGATTCGGTGTGCAACGGCGTGATCTTCCCGGTCACCTCAGCGGAGTCTGCCGCTTACGGCGAACGCGAAGTTGGCTACCAGCTCACGAAGATCGATCCATCCCAGATCACCATGCTCGATGGAAGCCAGACCGTGCCCGAAGCCGACATCTGGTTCTACGGCAACACGGAGAAGAGATTTCCATCATCCGAACACCCCATCGTCCAATCTTATGTGGACGTCTGTCTGGATGGCTGCCTGGAGATCGAGGCGATGTATTCGCTCGCGCGGCAAGCCAATTTCGCCGAGCAGTTCGTGAAGACCACCAGCAATTGGCAGCCCCCTTGGATCAACGACCGCATTTATCCGTGGCGGCCGTCCGTATGTGTGCCGCGGGCATCGCAAATAGACGCCCTGATTCAGAAGGTCCTCGGCAAAGATTTATTCGCAAAGATCACGCTGAAATGACAGATGGGCCGCCCTGAGGCAGCGGCGGTCATAAACTTTCAGAATTTCCTTTGATCTCTTCGCCGACTTCTTTAGTTCGCTCTGGAAAACGGAAGTCCATTTATGCATGACCCGACATCCAGATCTTGGAAAGTATCGGCGATCAAGGGGGATAGGCCGGTGTTCTTGTATACCGTCACCAACGACGCGATGGTGCAGATCGATCTTAGTCTTCCGAAGTTTGCTTCGCTGATCGAGAGTGCTCGCCGCATCATCCTCTCCAATAGAACAACCGAGCACAACCACATCGATTTGGCGACCGGCGCCTTTATCGAGCACGTAAGAAAAAGAGAATATTCTTCGACCAAGACGCTGCACGTCGAACCCTCTGAGCGCGCACCAAGCACCCCACCAATTGCCTCCGCGGGAGGATCTGGCGGAGGTGTTCTTTGTTCGATCTGGGAGGAAGAGAAGTGGGTGAAAATCAAAGAGGCGGTCCTCAATTCGTTTAGATGGTCACGCAAACAGGTGCGCTTTTCGCCCGATCTCTTGCGCGATCGATGGGACCTTTCCGACGACGAAATACGCAAGCTTCCTGAATACGCAAGTTTGGATGCGGAGATAACGTGCAAGCGCGCCGGGGACGATCTAATCTTTTACATTCCGAAGTAAGGCCGTCGACGCAGGTCAATGGTTGAGAGCTGATAGATGGGAGATGGGCCGTCGACTCAGCCAATCCAAGTTTTCTCTGTGCCCTCTGTGGTGGTAAAAGGGCTTAGCAAGCGCTTCTAGAGCGATGGCAGGAGCATGAAGGCCAGGGCGACGATGATGGTGGGGAGGAGTGCGCCCAGAAAGAGCTTCAATGGGCTGATGCCCCCGTCTTCAAATTGCGACTGCAGAATTGATTGGCCGGCTGGGTTTGGCGCGTTGGCGATGACAGTTAGGCCACCGCCGGCAATCGCTCCAGCGACCACAGCGAATTTTAGTTCCTCCGTGAACCCGGGGACGAGGGTCGCAAGGTAGGTGATGGCGGCGTTGTCATTGAAGGCAGTCAGGATAACAGATCCTATCATGAGCGGCCATCGGCCTAGATCGCCTAGCACCGGCGCAATCCACCATCGTTGGCATCCCCCGTGGATCACCAATGCGGCCAGAAAAAAGCCGACCAACATGGGAGTGCGCAGATTGATCGTGTATTGATGGCGTTCCGTAGCCACGACAAAGGCGAGGAAAAAGAGCAGTCCGATGACGACTAGCGCTGGATGATGGGCGTTAAGGACAGTCCATGTGATCGCGAGAAGGTGAGCGATCGTGATGAAGGGCGGAATTGGCCGTCTAGTCTCAGCCGATCCTTCGCTCGAAAACATGGACATCAGCTCGGAACGGAAAGCGGCGAAATAGAGCAGATTCGTGACGAGGATACCGAAAATGGCTTTCCAACCGAATCCCGTGAACATGTAGTCCATCCCCCAGTTCCATTTGCCCGCCACCATGACGACGGGGGGGGCGGCGAAGTGCGTGAGCGTTCCGCCCACCGAGATGTTTACGAAAAGGAGGCCAAGGGTGGCATAGCGCAGATTCATACTTGGCTGGAGCTTGTAGAATCTCTCCACGAGGAGCAGGGCGCAGATGGTCATTGCGGCCGGCTCGGTAATGAAGGAACCGAGAAGCGGTCCAACGGTGAGTATCGAAAACCACCACGCGACCGGGGTCTTGCCGCCCGCCGCGGCGAAAAAAGAGAGGCAGGTTTCCGCGAGGCGGAGGATGGGCTTGGAGCTCGCAATGGCCATGATCACGAAAACGAAGATCGGTTCGGTGTATTCGATGCCATCGAAGTAGTGGACCATCGTTTTCCACCCCTTGAAGGCGACGATCGCGATCGCCAAGGGAATCGCCCAGATTCCGAAGACCGCCTCGACCTCACCAAGAAAATGGAAAACGGTGCCTCGAAACCGGAGATCATCGCGTCTGCGAGCGACGTCCGAAATAAGTCCAGCCTTTTCCTCCTCGTTCTCGAGCGCGTCATACGCGCGCTCGTAGCGATGGGCTATCGCCAGAAATCTTGAGGCCAGAAAGGTGTGGCAAATCGCCAGAACAAAGATGACTGTCGCGACGAGGTTGAACGGCTCCGCGGCCACACGGCCGGCAAGCCTTTGCCAAATATTCGCAACCTGTTCGTCGTTGTAGCTGTCGGTCGCACGTGGAAAGGGGGGGAGATCAGAAGGCGGCTCAGCGCCAGCGGCGTCACTCAAGCAGGCGGCAAACGTGCCAACGAGAACAACGGACACGCAGATCCATACTCTGGGGAACCTCATGGCGCCGGAGTCTGGCAATTCGAGCACGAGAGCGCGAGAAGTTTGGCGCGCCATTGCATTCGCCCGAGCGCCAAGCGACTCGCTAGATCCGCGCTGCCGGTCGGGTAAACGAGGGGGAAGCTGCTCTTAGCTTCAGTGCTTAAATGGAGGGATGCGAGCTCGAGATAACCTCGTCGGAGCGCCGCTGATGTGTTTCGGCCATGCGCGGCGGTCCGGACATCTCGCGCGACTCCGCGGAACTCCAGACGGCCGCTGTCGGAGGGCCAATGGGAGCGGGCGTGACGGCCATTTCGCCTTCGGAGTTTGCTCGCATGGCTTCGTCGACAACTTCGGCGTCAGTGGTCAGCACCCATTCACGCCAGATGGCGACAAGTAAGGCCATCAGCACAGGGCCGACGAACAGTCCCACCATTCCCATGGTTTTGACCCCGCCGATAAGGCCAAACAACGTCGGAAGGAACGGGAGACGAATCGGGCCGCCAACCAACTTAGGGCGAAGCGTCTTGTCCACGATAAAAAGCTCAATCGCTCCCCACGCAAATAGAGCGATCGCGGCAATCGGCCTGCCACTGGCCAGCAAATAGAGCGAGACGAGGGTAACGGAGAGCGGCGCTCCGCCGGGAATCATGGCCATGAATCCGGTAAGCACTCCCAGCAAGAACGAGGAGGGGACGCCTGCGATCTTGTATGCGAGGCCGAGAACAATTCCTTCGCCGATGGCAATCAGCGTCATTCCAGTAACGGTCGAGCTGATTGTCGCCGGAACGACTCGCGAGAATCGCTCCCAGCGGCGCGGCAAGATACGTTCGCCGACACGGTCGAGTTGCGCGACCATCACCGACCCGTCCTTGTAAACGAAGAAGAGGGTGATCATGATGAACAACACCGAGAGCAGAAGGTTGAATGCCTCCCGGCCGGTAGCGAGAACCCAACGCGAGATGTTTCCAACATGTTCGCCGCTCAGGATCTGAATAATTTCGCCGAGAGCGCGCGGCTCGCCCAAATACCTTTGCCAGCTTTCTGCCAGCCATTGTCCGATAAAGGGCATGGTGATGATCGATTCCGGGACTGGAACCCCGTTCCGGTTTGCCTCGACGAGCCAAGCCACCCAGGTACTAATCTCGTTGGTGGCGTACCAGAAGGCCAACGCCAGCGGGATGACAAGGACGAGCAGGACAATGATCAAAGCGATGCTGGCTGCAAGGGGCGTATGCCCGTCGCATGCCTGCACCAGCTTCCTGTAAAGAGGCCAGCTCGCGAATCCAATCGTCAGCGCTGCCAGCACCGGAACGAGAAATCCATGGAAGAAATAAACGCCCGCGGCCAGAACCAGGATCAACAACCATCGCGCGACCGGATTTGCAGGAAGTGGCGAATTCATTACGGCGGAGCAGGTCTAGACTGGCAACATGCCATAGTAGCACACCAGGTGTGCGGACACCAAACGTCTCTACCTGCCAGCTTCAAGGCGGAAGCGGACTCTTGAGGTTGGCAACAATCGAGGGCTCAGTTGTTTGTGGATTTGAGGGAGTCGCTTACCGAATCAGCGGCGTCTTTTCATCGCATCTCCGGCTTTCTTAACAGCGTCTCCTGCTTTTTCCAAAGCGCGGCCGGTGACCGCCTGCACCTTCACGGATGCGATCTTGAGCGTGTAGAGGTTGTACTGAGTGCGCAAGCTGACAGCTTGCCGACGGTCTTGTCCTTTTCGGCGCCGCCTACCCGAGGCTCGCGGGCTTCCAATTCCTTCATCTTCGCATTCATATTCGCAAGGGCCCGGTCTGCTTCTTCCATGTTCTCTCGGTT
>DATDKN010000139.1:0-3370 GCA_036519995.1 Terrimicrobium sp.
TCTCACTGATCGGACGGCGGGCGTCCGCCGATCAACGAAATCGAGGACCTAGCGGGTTCCGTTTTTTTAGACTCGTGTGAAAGTCCCCCGTTTTTTTCTGGTCGCCATTGTTGGCGTCGCTGTTGTGGGCTGCGGGTCGTACTCCACAGTCAAGGAAAAGCGACCCTTATTTCGTGCAGTTTCGAGTTCGAGCGCGCCTACTAGCAGGGAGTCGACGATTCTAAGAGCCCTTCGAGAACGACGGAGACCGTTGGTTGCGCTGGAGGGTTACCTTACCGCCCTGGAGGCCGCCACCCGGGAACTGACACGAAACCCGAAGGACGCCGATGCGGCGCGCGACTACAACTTCGCCCTGGCGCGCGTCTTCACAATTGTTCGCGACGCCCGGCTTGATCCATGGACGCGGCCGCTGAACGTGCCCGGGGACGGCGGCTTTGTTCTGACTCACCGCCGCGATCCGCGTCCGCAGCGGAATCCAGCGCTGTATGAATTCACGCCCGCGGATCAGTTTGATGTGCATGGCAAATATGTGAGCGAGCGCACAGTCCGCAATGGTGTCGGTGCGCCGCTGGTGGCCATCGGGCGTGACGTGTCCAAGGACGCGCGGGCAGAGTTTACTCTTCCGCGCGTATATTACGGTGTCACCGCCATTGCTCGGTTTGAGGGCAAACGTTGCATCCTTTCCTTCGAGGATCCTCTGGCCGTGGAGACCGTTCGCTTGAATGGGCACACTTTTCCGCTTGCCGCCGATTTTACGGTGCCTGTCGCTGTCCTCCTTGCGCAGAACAATCCGAAGAAATTCGAACTGACACGTTTGTTGCGCCCGGAGAAATATGCCGACACCGCGCGCATCGCCCGACTCCAGCCGTACGATCCCAATAAGTTTGTCGTGCTCGTTGTGCATGGTCTTATGGATACGCCAGCCACGTGGACGCCAATGATCAACACGTTGCGCGGCGACGAAGAGATCCGCCGCAATTACCAGTTCTGGTTCTTTAGCTATCCGAGCGGTTATCCCTATCCCTATTCGGCAATGATCCTGCGGCGAGAGCTCGATGCCATCGAGAAAAAGTTCCCCCTGCGCAAGCGCATGGTCGTCATGGGGCACAGCATGGGAGGCTGCATCAGTCGGCTATTGATTACCGATGCCGACGAAAAGCTCTGGATGCAGCTCTTCCGCAAGCCGGTGCAAGACGTGAATCTCAATCCGGAAAATAAGAAGCTATTCGTAGAAACCCTCGTCTTCCGTCATCGGCCGGAAGTTGGCCGCGTAATCTTTATTTCCGCTCCGCTCCGAGGAAGCGACATGGCAGCTCACCGCCTCGGGCGGTTGGGCTCAAGCTTGGTGAGATTGCCAATCACGCTCCTGAGGGCTGGCGGAGACGCCATCAAGATCATGACTATGTCCGCCGGTGACCTCCCGTTAAGACGGATACCGAACAGCATCGACACGCTCGCGCCTTCAAACCGCTTTGTTAAGGCGATCAACACGATCCCAATGACAAAGGGAATTCCCTATCACTCCATTATGGGCGATCGTGGCCGGGGCGATACGCCCAACTCAAGCGATGGGGTGGTCCCATATTGGAGCTCACATCTCGAGGGCGCGCAGAGCGAACTTATCGTTCCATCGGACCATAGCGCACACCAGAACCGCCAGGCCATCGAGGAAGTGCGGCGAATCCTCAAGTTGCACGCGCGTTCCTCTACGGGAGCGAGGCCTGTGCAGCCGGCGAAATCGCCGACCGTTACCATGACTGGAAGGAACGAGTCTTAGCTTCCTGCGAGAGCCTCAAGCAGCAGTTGCGCAGCCGGTCCGCTGGAGGCGGGATCTTGGCCAGTGATCAGGTGTCGCGTTGAGTCTGCGGTTGAAAGTCAGGTCCGGCCTCGAAGTCGGCTCCGAGTTCGCGGAGGCGCGTTTCCAGGAGGAAGGGGGTTGATTCTGCAGTAGACAGCCTGTTCTTCCGAGTCGGTGAAAGCAGTGATCGGTTTGCCTTGCACCGCGGCTGCTAGATCTCTCGTTATTCGCTTGTGATTGAGGGAGACGCAGACGATCACTCCGGGATGAAAAGGCCGTTCATCCTGATTGTTGTGACTCTGCTTTTCACTTACATGCGCGCGGAGGCCTCTGAGGCCATTCTGCTCACGGTTTTTCTCAAGCACGATCAATCGCAAAATTTGACAGAGATTCAGAAGCTGCAGGAGGAGCAAGGCTTCTGGAAAGCGTTTCCTCCCGAAGGGACCACGGTGGTAAGCTGGTACGTGATGATGGGTATCGGCCAGGTTGTCACTCTGGAAGTTCCGGCTTCGAAATTGCGGGACGTGAATGTCGCGCTGGAAAAGACTGCTTGGAAAGCCTTTCGCACGGAATTTTATCCCACCTACGACTTGTATCCGCTAATTAGGGACAAGCTTGCCAACCCAGCAAAAAAATCTCCGTGAAGAAGAGGTCGGCGATGCTCGCAATGTCTGAACTCTGTATTTTCTGTGACGCTCCCCTGAGCGACTCCGCGCGGCAACTTCTCATGCAGGGCGTCGCGCCGCACGAGTTGGTCTTTCCCAAACGCGCAGCCGGATCGGTTCTCGCGCGCACGGAGCCTGATCCGGCGCTGAGAAGAGCCGATATCGCGTTTGGCCAACCCGACATTGCCAACGTCATGGAGTCGGAACGACTGCGCTGGATTCAGCTGACGAGTGCGGGCTACACGCACTACGACACACCGCACTTTCGATCGTGGGCCGAAGCGCGGGGAGTCATTGTCACCAACAGCTCTGGCGTGTTTGCGGAGGCTTGCGCGGAGCATGTCTTCGCTTTCATGCTGGCGCAGTCTCGGCTGCTGCCGCAAGGCCTCGGCGCCCGTTACGAGAGTGGATCCCCGGAGTGGACCAAACTCAGAGAGGATTGCGGGCCCTTGCAGGGTCAATCGGCTGTTATCTTGGGCTTCGGAGCGATCGGGGCGAGACTTTTGCAACTGCTTTCTCCCTTGGAGATGAAGGTAATTGCCATGCGACGAAAGCCCCGGGGAGATGAAAAGGTGGCTATTGTCGGACCGGAGAATCTCCGCGACGCACTCGCCGCCGCTGATCACGTGATCAACATACTGCCCGAGAATACCGAGTCCTTGGGGTTCATCTCGGCTGAGCGTCTCGGATGGATGACGACTGGAGCAATCTTCTACAACATCGGCCGCGGCACCACGGTAGATCAGCAGGCGCTCGCCGAGTCTCTGCAATCGGGGCATCTTGGCGCCGCATGGCTCGATGTCACCGATCCCGAGCCTTTGCCTGAGGACCATCCTCTCTGGAAGACTCCCAATTGCCACATCACCCCGCACACCGCGGGCGGTCACCGAAACGAATTCGCAACGCT
>DATDKN010000140.1:0-4914 GCA_036519995.1 Terrimicrobium sp.
GGCCAGAAGGGAACTTTTCAATTCCTCGGAGACTGCATAGGTTTTCATCGTGAGTACGCAAGCAACTTCCCTCTCTCCCACCGAAACTCATCGGGTCGAGACTGACACGATGGGCCCGATCCATGTTCCTCATGACCGCTATTGGGGTGCGCAGACCGCCCGCTCGCTCATTCATTTTGACATTGGCGAGGACGTCAAGCCGCCCGAATTAATTCGCGCACTCGGCATTCTCAAGAAAGCCTGCGCGCTCGCCAACCGCGACCTGAACAAATTATCCGAGGAGAAGGCGAAACTGATCGTGCAGGCAGCTGACGAGGTGATCGCAGGGAAATTGAACGACCATTTTCCTCTCCGCATCTGGCAGACCGGCAGCGGAACGCAGAGCAACATGAACACGAACGAAGTCATCTCCAATCGCGCGATCGAAATTGCCGGAGGAACCTTGGGTTCAAAGAAGCCGGTTCATCCGAACGATGACGTCAACATGTCCCAGTCGTCCAACGACACGTTCCCGACCGCGATGAATATCGCCGCTGCCACGCAAGTCGTGGAAATGTTGCTGCCGGCCGTTCGCAAGCTGCGGGACACCCTGAATGCCAAGGCGCAAGAGTTTGCCTCGATAGTGAAAATAGGACGAACTCACCTGCAGGACGCTACTCCGCTCACCCTTGGGCAGGAGTTCTCCGGATACGTGAGCCTTCTCGACGGCGATATCGCGCGAATCGAGGACTCTTTGAAGGGACTCTATGCGCTTGCCATTGGGGGAACTGCCGTTGGCACAGGACTCAACTCGCACCCTGAATTTGGGGATCGCGCCGCCGCCCATATCGCGTCCTTGACCGGGCTTCCATTCGTTGCTGCGCCGAACAAATTCGCCGCTCTCTCCGCTCATAACGAGTTCGTCTTTGCGAGCGGGGCTCTCAAGAGCCTGGCCGCATCCTGCATGAAAATTGCCAATGACGTGCGCTGGCTCGCATCAGGTCCACGCTGCGGACTCGGCGAACTGCGAATTCCAGAAAATGAACCGGGGTCGTCGATTATGCCGGGCAAGGTGAATCCGACGCAGAGCGAATCGCTCACGATGGTGTCCGTGCAAGTGATGGGAAACGATGTCGCCATCGGCATCGCCGCCTCCCAGGGAAACTTCGAGCTGAATGTGTTCAAGCCGGTCATCATTTTTAATTTTCTCAATTCAGTTCGCTTATTAGCCGACGGCACTCGTTCCTTTGACGAGCACTGTGCTGTGGGGATTGAACCCGTTAAGGAGCGAATCGCGGAATATGTGAAGAATTCGCTCATGCTGGTTACTGCTTTGAATCCGCACATTGGGTACGACAAATCGGCGCAGATCGCCAAAAAGGCGCACAAAGAGGGAACTAGTCTCAAGGAGGCCGCTCTTGCTCTTGGTCACCTCCGTGAGGAAGATTTCGATCGCTGGGTGCGCGCCGAGGAGATGACGCATCCTTGATTTTTGCCCTTTGGGAGAGAAAAAGTTGATGACACAGTGGTTGCGTGGAATGAAAGTTGCTCCATGAACGGAATTGCTCCCTAGCAAGTGGAATTGAAACTGGGAAAGAATATGAACATGGCCGCCCAACACTTCGGTATTGCCCGACAAGGCTTATACAATCCTGAGCATGAGCATGACTCGTGCGGTGTCGGCTTTATTGCGCAAGTAAGCGGACGGCGCTCCAATCGGATTCTTCGTATCGGGCTGCGGTCGATTTGCGGTTTGATGCATCGAGGAGCCCTGGATGCTGATGCCAAAACGGGAGACGGCGCCGGGGTGGTAACCCAAATTCCTTACAAGCTGTTTGTTCCCGAAGTGACCCGGCTGGGCCACACCTTGTATAAGGAGGGGGACCTTGGTGTCGGGGTGTTGTTTCTTCCGCACGACAATGCGTATGCCCAGGCGCGCGCCAAGGCGATTACCCAGGAAGTCCTCGAGAAACGGGGCCTCTTTCTTTTCGGCTGGCGTGAGGTTCCAATCAACATTCGGGTGCTTGGCGAGAAGGCGCAGGTGACCATGCCACGCATTGAGCATGTTCTCATCGGCAAACCGTGGGGAATGGCGGATGATGATTATGAGCGCCGTCTCTTCCTTGCTCGAAACGAAATCGAGGACACCGCCGCGGCTGACAAGATCAGCAACTTCTACATACCCTCCTTTTCTCATCGCGCGATCGTCTACAAGGGACTGCTGGTTTCGGCATCGCTGGAGAAGTTCTATCCCGATCTTTCCAATCCCGACTACGAGTCGGCGCTCTGCGTCTATCATCAGAGGTATAGTACGAATACCTTCCCTAAGTGGCCCCTGGCCCAGCCGTTTCGCATGCTGGCCCACACTGGCGAGATCAACACCATTCGTGGTAATCGAAACTGGACGGCCGCGCGCGAGGCCGAGCTGCGAGCCGACTTTTGGGGCGATGACATCAACCTGCTCAAGCCGATCATTCAGCCGGGCGGATCCGACTCTGCGAGCCTCGACAACGTGCTCGAGGTTCTCACCATGAGCGGCCGCGGTGTGCTCCACGCCATGTCTATGCTCGTGCCGCCCGCTTGGCGTTCCGACAAGAAGATCCCGCAGAGCGTGGCCGACTTCTACGAGTATCATCGCTGTATTTGTGAGCCTTGGGATGGTCCTGCGGCACTTTGCTTTACCGACGGGATTACTGTGGCTGCATGTCTCGATCGGAACGGCCTGAGGCCCGCCCGGTACATGTTGAGCGATGACGGCATTCTCTGCCTTGGTTCCGAAGTTGGCATCTCTGGCATAACTCTCGGGAACCTCGTCCAGATGGGGCGGCTGGCCCCGGGAGAGATGATTGCCGTGGATACTGCCGGTGGACGGTTGCTTTTCGACAAGGATGTGAAGGCGGTGCTCGCCTCTCGCAAGCCGTATGGAGAGTGGTTGCGCCAGAATCTTGTGCGCTTCAAACATCTTCAGACTGCCGAGATTTCGGCCAATTCCGGCGAAGTTGACATCCTCACCCTGACTCAGCGCCAAATCGCCTTTGGGTATTCGAGCGAGGAGCTAGATATCGTCTTGAAGCCGATGTTCAAGGATGGCGCCGAGGCGGTAGGTTCCATGGGAGACGATACGCCACTAGCCGTGCTATCGCTGAGGCCGCGGCTGCTCTACACTTACTTCAAGCAGCTCTTTGCCCAGGTAACCAATCCACCGATTGATCCGATTCGGGAGAAACTGGTGATGTCTCTTCACACAGTGCTTGGATGGCGACGCAATCTGCTTTCCGAGACGCCCGAGCATTGCCACCAGATCATCCTCGAGTCGCCGATATTGCTGGATGCAGAGGTCGAGCAGCTGGCGGCAATCGGCGGCGAGTTTCCCGCGAGAACCATTCCCTGCCTCTGGCCGGTTTCCGAGGGCACGGCCGGGTTAGGAAATGCGATTCATCGAATTTGTCGGGAGGTCGAGAATGCGGTCGATGAGAGCATTCGCCTGATCATTTTGTCGGACCGCGGTGTGGATTTTGAGAACATCGCGGTTCCGATGCTCCTTGCTATGGGAGCTGTGCACCATCACTTGCGTCGCGTGGGAAAGCGCATGAAGGCGAGCATGATCTGCGAGACGGCCGAGGCCCGCGACGTTCATCAGGTGGCTTGTCTGATCGGCTTTGGTGCAAGCTGCGTGAACCCCTATCTCGCCTTTGAGACGATTCGCGAGCTCATCGAGAAAGGGGCCGTCGAGCCTGACCTCGGGAAGGTCACGATGAGCTACAAGAAGGCGCTGGAAAATGGTCTTCTCAAGATCATGTCCAAGATGGGGATTTCGCTGGTGAGCAGTTATCGTGGCGCGCAAATTTTTGAGGCTATTGGAATCTCTTCGAAGCTGGTCGAGGAATGCTTTACCGGCACGTGCACGCAAATCGAGGGTGTGGGTTACGAGGAGATCGCGAGCGAGAGCCTTACTCGGCATGCCTTGGCCTTTGGAAATGCAGTTCCGGTTGAGGCAGGCAAGCTCGATGATCCGGGATATTTTCGGTTCCGGCGTGGCGGTGAGTTGCATGCGGTGAGCCCGCCAGTGATTCAGAATTTTCACACTTTTGTCGGAATCAAGGGGGCGGACAAGGCGGGTAAAGCTGAGGACTACAAGAAGTACGTCGAGGCCGTTTTGGCCAATCGTCCGCATTCGCTACGCAATCTTCTCGAGCTTGTTCCCCTGCCATCTGGGCCGGTTTCCATCGACGAAGTGGAGCCGATCGAGGAGATCCGCCGCCGCTTCACAACCGCCGGGATGTCCTTGGGAGCACTGAGCCCCGAGGCGCACGAAACGCTTGCCATCGCGATGAACCGAATTGGTGGCAAATCGAACAGTGGCGAGGGAGGTGAAGATCCCGTGCGGTTCAAGCGCCGCGAAGATGGCGATTGGGCAAACAGCGCCATCAAGCAAATTGCCAGCGGACGGTTCGGTGTCACCGCGGCCTATCTGGCCAGCGCCAAGGAGATTGAGATCAAAATGGCACAAGGAGCCAAACCGGGCGAAGGCGGTCAATTACCGGGCCATAAGGTCAGCGCCTATATCGCCCGCTTGCGGCATGCGGTAGCCGGAGTAACCCTGATTTCTCCGCCGCCGCATCACGATATCTATTCGATCGAGGATCTTGCGCAGCTAATCTACGATCTGAAGCAGGTTAATCGCCGCGCCCGCGTCTGTGTAAAGCTGGTCGCGGAGGCGGGGGTTGGTACGATCGCGGCCGGAGTTGCCAAGGCGCATGCGGACATCATCCTGGTCAGCGGACATGAGGGGGGCACCGGTGCCTCGCCATTGAGTTCGATCAAGAACGCCGGCGGGGCTTGGGAAATGGGCGTAGCCGAAACTCATCAGGTGCTCCTTCTCAATGGCTTGAGAAATCGAGTCACGCTGCGCACTGACGGGGGCATGCGGTCTGG
>DATDKN010000141.1:0-4692 GCA_036519995.1 Terrimicrobium sp.
GAAGTTCGGCACTGGAACGAGCGAGCAGATTGCTGCGCTATCGCTCATGCATGAGCTCGCCCACCAGTCGCTGGCAGCCCGTAACCTGCCGAAGAACTTGAGGGGCGAACTCGGATTTCTCGGCGAGAGCAACATCGCTAATCCGAGCGCGGTCAAGAACCTCATGAAGATGGCGAAGAATTCCTATGTCTATTGTGGGAGCAAATCAGGGCTGGAGAAGATACTCCCGGGAGTCAAGGTCGAAGTCCTTGGGCCACCAACACTCAAGCAGACCGACATGATCAAGAAGCGGCGCTCGCGCGATCCCGACGAGTTCTGGCATTTTCAGGTCAGCGCCACGCCATTGGCCGCACCCGCGGATAAAGCGCGGACCACCTTGTTCCCACGTTACGTGGAAAGCCGCGGCTTCTCACATCGCATCAACGCACGCTGGCTGGTCTATCACGCGCGCACGGTACGCGGCGAGCAGCTGCTCCAAATCGTGCGCATGCTCGACCAGGAAATGAATAACACGAGCGTTATTTTACTCTTCCAGGTTGGCAAGAAGAAGCTTCTCTTCCCAGGCGATGCGCAAATCGAGAACTGGCAATACGCACTCGGCCAGAAGAAGTATCAATCTCTTCTGACGAGCGTAAATCTATATAAGGTTGGTCATCACGGCAGTCTTAACGCGACCCCTAAATCCCTGTGGAAGCTGTTCAAGAATAAATCGGAACGGAAGACCGGAAATCGCCTGCTATCCCTGATGTCGACCATGGAAGGCAAGCACGGAAGTATACACAGCCAAACCGAGGTGCCTCGAGTAAAGCTTGTGCGCGAACTTCGGCGCCAATCGGACCTGTTTACAACCCAACAGCTTAAGGGCAAGGAGTTCTTTCACGATACCGTGGTGAGGTTTTAGGTCGTACGGACTACGAGTTGACGCCATAGTCACCTCTTAGCGGCATTGCCGAACCACGTTGTTTTCGGGGAACGGAAGAACATTAGCCGCCGGTTAGCCTTCACGCTATCGGGCTTAAAATAGCTGTCGGTCCATCCGTCAGTCTCATCGAGGAAGATCGCCAGGGCCTCGTCGCCTTTGGCGGTCAACTCATTGGCGATGTTACGAAAATAGAAATGACGGAAGACGCGATCGAACTCAGTCATATAGATATCGGCGACGCGGGTGTCGCCGCGGATGAGCAACATGTTCTCGTCATTCTGCAACAGAGAGTTGGGTGAGAAGTTCGCTGAGCCGCTGCACACCAATGGGTCGTCCGACAACGGATCGATCAGCAGGAACTTGGTGTGGACGAAGAATACAAAGCCATCATTCTTCGGACGGTAGAGCTCCTCTTTGAAGAACCACTTGTCGAGCGCGAACTCCTGAATTCGTTTGCGCGCAGTCGGCTTGCCGTTCTTCATTGTGTAGAGCTCGCCGAGGGGGATGCCATAGGAAAGGACGACGTGAGTGAAATCCTCGGTGAGTCTCGTCTTGACCGCGGCCGTCGCTGGCTTCTCCATCAATACGAAGCGCATCTGGTCGCGCCGCTTGGCAATCGGGTCAACCAATTCTGCCGTTACTCCGAACGCTGCGGTAAACCACACCGAATTCGCGCCGTCGAGCATCCGTCGGCCATACCAACCGAGCAATTCGGCCGTCTTGCGTGGCGAGAACAGTCCAACGATTGATCTCTCTGAAATAACTTCGGCGGGATTAGGCGTGAGCGCCATTGCCTCAGTCCTCGCAATAGCGAGTTCTGGGTCGGTTTTCACCAACTTCCAGTATTCGAAATACTGCTTTGCCGTTGCCGGGTCGGCGACCCGATGACCAACATTGGTCTGGCCGAGAAAGCCGGAGGCGGTGAAATTAGTCGAGCCGGTCCACACCTCAACCGGATCGTTGCCGCCTCTGAGGCGAACGATGAACTTGTTGTGCGGGATCTTCGTCTGGGAACGGTGAAAGGTGATCCTCTGGTCATTGATCGGAAGACCAGCCCTCTGCATGGAAGTTTCATTCGGCTGTCCGGGTGCACCGCTCGTGTCGTGATAGACGATCTGGACGTCGACGCCACGGTCGATGGCTCGCTTAAGTTCGTCAAGGATCGGCGCATACGTGAATTCGTACGCCGCAACACGAAGACCGTCGCCGATAGGCGTCCCCCTGATGTAGTTCAGGCAGGCTTCGAGCAGGCCGCGCGAGAGCCAAACGATCTCCGGGTCCGTCGGATCGTCGAGGTTCTTCGGCGGGGCATTGCCGAACTCCTCGGCAAACTTTTGGCTCGCGATGACACCGCGATTGAACCATACGCCGTGGCTGACACCTTCCTCCCACTCCTTCTCCGTCTGAATCTCGAGCTTTAGCTCGTCCTGCGGGTCGCTGGTGAGCGCGCCAGGCTTGCCGTACATCGGCACGATCCGAAATCGATAGGTCGTGCCGGGGGCCGCGCCGTAGTCGCCCCACAGGAAACTTTGGATCGGGAAGTCCTTGGTATAGAAGCGCTGTGACCTGCGCGGATCGTTCGGATCGAGCGCGCTCTTCGGATCTGGAACGACTGACTTGAATACTTTTTGGGAGCGCAGCCATTTCGGCCCGGTGCCGCCCGGGCCAATTATCTCGCGCTCGAAAGCAAATCCCATAAGACCCTTGCGGCGCTCTTCGCTGCAGTTTAGCGCAACCAGTATGGTGTGGGTGCCGCTGTAGGATTTTGCCTCAAAGCCTCGTGCCGGTGCCGCCGTCACGCGCATTCCTGGACCTCCGATGGAGCCACGCAACGCATGGGGATTTTGTCACAGTCAGTGACACCTCCCCGCGACCATTTTTAGGAAACCGTTTGGTTTAGCTCAATACTAACTCCAGGTCCTGCAATCCAGGTCTGACGTCGACCATACGGGCGGTTTCTACATCCTTGGTACCCTTCTTCGCATGTGCAGAAATTTTCCTCAGTCCAGGCGCGACGCGATCAATCGCGATCGTCTTCCCGGTACTGCGAACCACTTCGACGCCATCTACCGAGATAAGGACTTGGTCGTCGAAGTCGCCGGACAAAGCGACATTCAGAGCGCCTGGCCTGCCGGCCTCGTCTGCGGTCTTGGCGGCTGCCCTCGCATCGGCTGCGGCCTTTTCAGCGGCGACCCTTGCATCAGTCGCGGCCTTCTCAGCCGCTTTGAGCACCTCCTGAATTTGTGTCGTGACATCTTCGGTTCCTTTCTTCGCCGCGGCCTCAAGCTCAGATAGAGAGGCGAGAAAGTCCGTCCGCCAGCCAGTGAGTTCGCCGGTTTCGACTTTGTCCAGATCGTTGCAGAACGCCGCCGCCAGTGCACGGATGCGTTCGCGCGCAACGACCTCTCCAGCCTTCGGATCGCCAGCGTCTTTCAGCACCATCAACTCTTTGAGGAACTCGAATTGAACTTTGGTCCAAAGATCTCGAATAGCAAGGATGATCCCGAGGTGACGGAAGTAGGCCGTCGTTTTGTCAGTCCCCCTCTCGTAAAAGCTTATTGCTCCCATGACAGCGTAGATCGCGAGAACGGCGAGCAGTACGCCTTTGTCAAAACCGTTCAAATCCCATTTCTGAAGGAATGGCTCCGGAGCGAAGCGCAACGCGGCTGCTAGGCCAGTCAACAGGAACGCGATTGATCCAAGCAAAGCTAGGACCCATCGCGAGCCGTTTGCCCATTTCGTATTTTTTTTACGCAGGTTCTCATAATAGAGAAACCGTTCTTCTTTCAGAACTCCGAGTTTTTGCAGAAGCGCCTCGACGAATTTGGGAAACTCCAGCTCGGCGGTGGCTTGAGGCTCAAGCTCGATTGCGCGGAATGTATTTCCGACCACATTGCTGGGCATGGTAGTCGAGCTCCTGTCGGCGATAGTCCTCCCATTTCGCCTCGCTTACTTTCGCATAGCCCCCGGCAAATACAATGCACACCCTGGACTTGCCGCCGCCGCCCGGAACGGCTGCGGGCAGCCAGTCACCGGCTGCTTATGAGTTCACGCCCGAGCACACTCTAAAAGATCGCCCCATCGAGCCTCTCGTCGGCTCATCACGCACCGCACCCGCGAATCGCGATCGTCAATCGACGGAAATCACGGTTCGCTCTCGTCTCAACGAGAGTTCTGCAACAACATTCGATCAGAGGCGGACGTCCTCACCCGTTGCCGCCACTGGCACGGATCCGAGTTCGTCGCTCCGCCAGCGGCTGGAACATGCATTTTTGTTGCAAGGAAGAAGGCTCAGCAAACAATTTAGTAATTGATGGTCAACAGGCTTGTCGGTGCTGCCCGGCTGCGCCACGATCGCCGTCGTCACCGGGTTGGGCTGGTTGCTGTTGCAAGTGACGGTTTGTCCCGTCGTCCGGGTCAGCGTCGGCGTGCAGGCGGCACGCGCAGGCGTGGCAGGGCAGAAGAGCGCAGCCGCGGCAAGCGCAAGGGCCGAAACCGTGGACCGCAAGCTTGCGCGCAACCGCAGCGGGGCGCTCACGATGTGTCGAGGCACCAACCGATCCGACGAGAACGCAGCCCCCAGCATCGATGTCTCCCGTTCGGGAATCATCGCATCACGCTCCGAAAGGAAACGAGCAAACGCCGCCAATCTCCCCTTTCCGCCATCGCGCATGACACAGGCGCGAACGCCTCGGCACGCCCGAGGAGATCGCGGCCGGCATCCTGTTTCTCGCCAGCGACGAAAGTCGGTTCGCCACCGGCACGATCCT
>DATDKN010000142.1:0-3394 GCA_036519995.1 Terrimicrobium sp.
GATTCGTTTCGCAGCAACTCGCCCAAGAGCTTCCCAATTGCCGGCGGAATTGCCGCTGGAGGAGCCGGATTGATTCGATGGCGCAAAAAGCGACCGAAATATTGTTTCCCGGAAGCGACGCCGAGAAAGCCATAAAGAGCGGCCAGGAGACGTTCAGGTTCGGATGCAATGCTGTCGAACACTCCGACGAAAAGATGGCCCGGCTGCAAGTGGCTGCGCCAGTTTTCTATCAAGGTGCGATACAACGCCAGTCCGCGCTGGTCATCTTTAAAGAGCAGCCGCGTAAGCGTGTCGGGATCGAGAACCTCAGCCGGCTGTCCTTCTGTCAGCAGGTCCTTTCGGGCGTGCGACCACGCTCGGTCGACGGGATCTCGGATCATCAGAATGGCTTTGATCTCGGGATTGAGCGTGGCGATCTCCCGAATGACCTCCTTTGACAAAGCCGCGTAGGAAGCGGTCGCTTCACCGCGGAGGCGTGGATTGTAGAGGCGCCCCACCTTGCGAAGGCTGTCGTAGTTCTTTTTCAACGTGCTCCTGGGTGTGTCCGCCATCGCCTCAAGGTAATCCTCGAGGTATGGAAAACGAAAACGCCGATGGTCGGGCATCCCCAATGTGCTGAAGTAGTAAAGCTCTTTTTCTTTGGGCAAGAAGATTTCCGGATGACTTTTCAGGTTGTGAAACAGCCACGTTGTCCCTGTCCGTTGTGGTCCGACAATAAGGAAGTCCGGAAAGTTGCGCAGAGGGGCGTCAGCGGTGGCGACGCGCACGGAACTAAGCTTTGCCCGAAGATTGCCCGTTAAGACGCGCGGCTTCACTGGCGTCTGAAGCCGGCTGCCAAACCAGCCTGTTTTTGGGTTCCAACCAGTTGGCCATAGATCTCCAAATACCGGTCCAACACCCTCGGCCAGTCGAACCGGGCTGCCCGCTGAGATGACCGCACCGAAAGTTCTCTTCTTGTTTGCGAATCCTCTAAAACCGTAGCCATCGCTTGCGCCAGCCTCGCGGGATCACGTGGCGGAACGATTAGACCAGAATTTTCCTCTCGGACAAAGTCCGCGCATCCGGGCGAATCGGTCACGATCACGGGAAGTGCGGCCGCCATCGCCTCCAAGAGGGCTGAGCTGAAGCCTTCCAGCAATGAGCTCATAACGAAAGCATCGGCTGCACGATAAAGATCGATCATTTCAGTCGTTGGCAGCTCGAACGTGAAGGCATTCAGCGGCGGCGATTGCGCCACCCCAATCTCAGCCAAGCGAACTATATCCTGCAGTCCGCGACGATTCACTTCCGCCTCAAGCTTGTGCACATCACGTCCGGCGACCACCAATTGGAACGGTAGATTTTCAACTCGGCGCAATTGGAGGATCGCTTCGAACATTGTTGGATAGTCTTTCTGTGGATGGTTCCGGCCGACGGCGAGAAAAACAAAGCCGTTCCGAGCCAAGCCGTAGCGCGCTCGCGTTTCTTCACGATTCGTCGACTCCTGAAAACGGGCAAGATTGACAGCATTGGGGATGATGGTCAGCCTCTCGGCAGGCACTCCGATTCTTAGATACTCGAGCCGCATCGTTTCTGAGAGCGCGATCATCATGCGAACTTGAGGGATCGTGCCTCGGATCAGCTTTTCCACATTGGAATCTCTTCGCAAGCCCACGTCGTCGCCCGACACGAGGACATCATCTCCCACGCTTCGGACAAGGTAGGGAGTTGACTTGCCTTTCGCGGCCGCGTGCTCTTGCCAATTTATGAGACAAACTCCGGTTGGATAAGTAACCACGCCGTGCCAGAGGTCGAAACGATGCCGCCGCTGGAGCCGAGCCAGTACCAGGCGGTTAATGAATAACGCGAGGCGGGGGGAGCGCTTGAAATAACTCCAGGTATTCGCAGGATAGGGAATCAGATCGTAATTGAGTTTGTCGGAAAACCCGGCCAGGTCACTGAGGTAGCGCCTAGGCAGAACAACGGCAACATGGTGTCCGGCTTCGACCAGCCCCGATGCCAGATTGTGGTGGAAGATTTCGGCTCCGGAGCACTTCGGAAGGAACGAGGGAGTAAAGATGGCGATCCGAAAATGTTTAGCCATTAAGCTTCCGAAGTGATTTGCGTGTAAAGGCGAGCGAGCTCCTGGGCGACGCGGGGAGCCGTCGGCAACTCCTCCACGAGTCCATTCTGAGACGCGAGCAGTTCTTTTTTGAATGCATCTTCACGAATGCCACGTCCTAAGAGAAAGCGGTATTCTTCGGGCGAGCTTGGACTAAATAAACCGGGATGTTTATCGCCGAGCACGGCCTCGTTCCCCTCAATACGACTGGCGATGATCGGAATTCGACAGGCGATCGCTTGGAGCAGGGCGAGCGGCTTTCCCTCGGAGTATGAGGGATGGACAACAAGATCAAGCGCCTGCAGCCACGGTGCGACTGGACGTTTGTTGCCAGGCATATGAACGATCTCTTCGAGCTTCAAATTTCGGCATAGCGATTCAAGGAAGGCTCTCTCTTTCCCCTCTCCAAACAAGTAAGCCTCAAAGGAAAGTCCCTCGTCCCGGAGCCGTCGGAGAACCTGGAGCGTGGCGGCGTGGTTCTTAACAGCATTCAACGAGGCGATCGAGCCGATGATGAATGCATCTGGACTTATTCCCAACTGGCTTCTCAATCCTGCTCGGTCGCCGATCGGGAAAAACTCCGCCGGATCAATCACATTAGGAATTACTGCGGTTCGGTTCGCCGGAAGACGGAAGGCGGCAATCATGTCCCGCTCCGTTTTCTCCGAGAGGGCAACCACACGGTGAGCGTGACGCGCCAGCCAGCGCATGATCAGCATGCGATGGGGCTTCAAGCGTTCGAACGTCTTTTGTTGGTGAAGAAGGCAGCCGATGCCGGCGAGGCGGGCCGCCGGGATCGCGTAGCTGTGGCTGTTGTAGGTCTGGGAATGCACCAGCCGAATGCGTTGGCTCCGAAACCAGCGAGCAAGCCGAACAGTGCCGACCGCATTCCAGCGCTTGCCTGACGCCACCGGGAGAAGGTGCACCTCGCGACCGGCACCACGCAATTCTTTGCCGAGCACTCCGAGGTCTCTCAGGCAAAGAAAAACCGGATGGAAAGGTGCTGGAAGGTAACGGGAAACAACCGCAGCGAAATCCTCGGCTCCGCCAACCGGCATGCTGATGAAACTAAAAGCTACCCTCAATTTCCAAACGCAAAGAGCAAACGGGCCAAGAGTGGATCGATTAAATTCCCAGAGACGAGCACTTCTAAGCAGTCGGTTTCGAATAGATGTGCCGATCGGTTGAAGAACCAGAAACGCCGGAATCGCTAGACAGCTCCTTCTCGCGAACGGAAAAAACCCGCTCGCGGACAACCTTCAGAACTTTGGCAATGGATTCTTCCACGCTCAA
>DATDKN010000143.1:0-4406 GCA_036519995.1 Terrimicrobium sp.
AACCGCCCTTCTCCTCAAGATCACCCTATGAACAAGAAAATTGCGTTACTGTTCGCCGGCCAGGGCGCACAGGCCGTCGGCATGGGCAAGGATTTGGTCGCCGAGTTCCCTGTCGCAGCCGACGTTTTTAAACAGGCCGACGATATTCTCGGTTTTCCTCTCTCGCAGACCGCCTTCGAGGGTCCAGCAGACGAGCTGACCAAGACGTCGGTTTGCCAGCCCGCTCTCTATGTGCATGGTCTGGCGTGTCTCGCCCTCCTTAAAGAGAAGCTACCGCGGTTTGTTTTTCATGCGGCCGCGGGACTCTCACTTGGGGAATTCACGGCCCATGCTGCCGCGGGGACCTTCGATTTCCAGACCGGTTTGGAATTGGTTGCCAAGCGCTCGCAGGCCATGCAAGAAGCTTGTGAAAATACGCAGGGCAGTATGGCGGCAATTATTGGAGGCGAGGAAAAGCAAGTTCGCGAACTCGCGGCGGCAGCTGGTGTCGACGTGGCCAATCTCAACAGCCCAGGGCAAATCGTTCTCTCAGGCGAGGCCTCCAAAATTGCCCAGGCCGTCTCGCTCGCAAAAGAGTATGGAGCTCGCAAAGCCGTCGAGCTTCAGGTCGCAGGTGCTTTTCACTCGCGCTTAATGGAAAACGCCTATCTCAAGCTTCAAAAGGTTCTGGCAGAAACGTCGATCAAGTCTCCAGAGGTGCCGGTGGTTTGCAACGTCGATGCACAGGCCGTCCGTGAACCGGAAGAGATCCGGCGGACTCTCGCGGAGCAGGTAACGGGCAGCGTCCGTTGGACGGAGAGTGTTAACTATCTGCTCGATCATCTTCATTGCACTCAGTTGATCGAGCTTGGCCCCGGCGGCGTTCTTGCAGGACTCGTCGGCCGGATCCGCAAAGGCACGCCTGTAATTTCCATCTCAAACGTCGCCAGCCTCACCGACGCTCTGAAGACACTGCCGTAAGGCCGCGACTCCTTCAACTCGAGAGCTGTCCGCCAGGCTTCTGCGCCAGCTCGTGACGCGTGGAGCAGGGAGGATGCGACTTGAAGCCAGTCAAATATCTGTGAAATTGCAGCATGACAGCTGTCGCCACGGACATTGTTGAAGAAATTCTCGATCTGAAGGAGCGGCGAAACGCGGTTATCCTTGCCCACAATTATCAAGTGGGCCCCATTCAAGATCTCGCCGACTTCGTCGGAGATTCGCTCGGCTTGAGCTACAAAGCTTCGGAAACAAAGGCCGATGTCATCGCTTTCTGCGGAGTGCATTTCATGGGCGAGACGGCAAAAATCATCAATCCGACCAAGACAGTCGTGATCCCCGACATGGATGCGGGCTGCTCGTTGTCGGACTCCTGCCCTCCGGAGCAGCTGGCCGCCTTTCTCGATGCCAACCGCGGGAAAAACTACTACGTGATCGCCTACATAAACTGCAGCGCGGGCGTTAAGGCCCTTGCGGACGTAATTTGCACCAGTGGTAACGCCGTCAAGATTGTCGAAAGCGCTCCGAAGGATCGACCGGTTCTCTTCGTGCCGGATCAGAATCTCGGCGCTTGGGTGATGGAAAAAACAGGCAGAAAGATGGATCTCTGGCAGGGCAACTGCTACGTCCATGTCGAGTTCACCCGCAATAGCATCGCATCGATCCGGCGCCAGTATCCCCACGCGAAGGTCGTCGCACATCCGGAGTGTACCTTCGCCGTACGGATGCTTGCTGACGAAGTATGCTCGACGGAAAAAATGGTCGGCTACTGTCGGGAGAGTTCGGCTGACGAATTCATCATCGTCACCGAGAGTGGCATGCTGCACCGCCTGCGAAAGGAAGTGCCAGGCAAGGTGTTCATTGCCGGTCCCACAGATCTCTGTGCCTGTAACGATTGCCGGTATATGAAGCTTAACACTCTGGAGAAGTTGCGCGACTGCCTCGATTATTTGGAGCCGGAGATAACCATTCCGGAACCCATTCGCGTGAAAGCCGAGCGATCAGTTCGCCGAATGCTCGAGTTGAGTCGGTAGGAGACCTGTATCGTCCGCGCCGACTTGCCAACGGTGTCTCGGCAACGCTTCACGTATCTTGAGAAATGCGCTACCTGGTTAAAGCCCGAGTAAAGAGCGGAAAAGAAAAAGCTCTCGCAAAAGCCATTCAGGAGGGTACTCTCGGTCGAGGGTCAATCGCCGGCGACGAATACCTCGATGATATGGAACATGCTCGCCTGCAGAAAGACGGGACGGCTGTTTGGGTTGAGGTCTGTTATTGTGCGGCTCCACTTCAAGAGGAACGCCCCTATTGGGAAGAATTCTTCGAGCTGATCGAGATCAAGGACGCTCACTCACGCCGCAATTGTCGTCATGAAAATGGCACCGAACTGTGGGCCTGCAGCAACTGCACCTGCACAGAGCGCCTGCAAGGACGGCTCCAAACACGTGGAGAGTCATTTTTGGCGAGCCTTCCTGTCGAATAAGTCGTTGATAAGGCGACTCTTATGCTTCTTATTATCGAGTCTGCGTGAATAAATGTTTGCTGCTGGTTGGCACGAAAAAGGGCTTGTTCTTGCTCGTTAGCCCGGATCGGAGCCGTTGGGAACTCACGGGGGCCCTTCCATACGGGGCGTGAGATTAACCATGCGATCTATGATCGTCGCACTGGCTTGATCTTCGCAGCTGTGAACGATGCCTGGTTCGGTTGCGAGGTCAGTCGCTCGACGGACTTCGGAAAATCTTGGCAAACCGCGCAGTAGAACCCTGCGTTCCAAGCGAACTCGGATTATCAGCTCGAGCGAATTTGGCACATTGAACCGGGCAGATCGAGTGAACCGAACGTTCTCTACGCCGGAGTTGCGCCCGCGGCGCTTTTTCAGAGCGTTGATGGCGGCGAAACCTGGTCCGAGGTCTTGTCGCTAACGAACCACCCCAGCCGATCTCGATGGCAGCCGGGTGCGGGTGGGCTCTGCCTGCATTCTATCGTCATAGATCCCGCGAACCAGAATAGGATGTTTGTCGGGATCTCTGCGGTTGGGGTTTTCCGGAGCGATGACAGCGCGGAAACGTGGCAACCTGCCAATAAGGGAACACGAGCCGAATTTCTTCCGGACAAGTTTCCTGAATTCGGCCAGTGCGTCCACAAACTACTTCTCGCCGGCGACGACGGTTCGCTTCTCTTTCAGCAGAATCATTGCGGAGTCTACCGGAGCAGGAATGCTGGTGCTGATTGGATTGAAATCACGTCAGGGCTGCCCTCCGATTTTGGTTTTCCGCTGGCGGTTCATCCCCAACAGCCAGAAACGCTTTACGTAATACCGCTGCAAGGCGCGGAATTTCGCTGCCCGCCAGGAGGAAAGTTGAGCGTTTACCGAAGTCGAGACGGCGGTCGAGCTTGGGAGCCTCTGGACAAAGGTCTGCCGCAAAAAGATGCCTACGTAGGAGTATATCGCGAGGGCATGGCGACCGACTCGCTCGATCCGACGGGAGTATATTTCGGGACGAACACTGGAAAGCTGTTTGGATCGAACGACCAAGGCGACTCATGGCGCGTGATCGCGGATAATCTTCCTCCGATCTACTCGATTTCAGCGGCAGTTCTTTGAGATGCTGAACTTGTGCCCAAGGCCCAGCCAATCCACGGGCGCTTGGGAGCGCCTCCACAAAGTTTCGAATTCATCGCGGCAGGCACGTATTCCTTACCATGCCTGAGGCAGTCGGAATATCCCTATGGGCCAGGAACCGCAGCTAACTCCTGGGGATCGATGACAAACCTCAGGACGCGCTTGGGAATTGTGCACTCGACCATTTCCACTTTTGTATGAATTACGGCGAATCCGGGGCTGTCGATGGTCGCATTCATGAAATAAGCGCGCGATTTGTCGACGATCTGGTCCCAGACTCGTTTCATGGTTTCCGCGTCGCGCAGAAAAAGTTCCGCGCGGCCGCTGAGATTGACAACGAAGCTAAAATCCCGATCCGAGAACATCCACTGGACAATTGGGTGCTCTCTAATTTGAGCCACCTTCCGGCTGTTGGCGGCAGTTAAGGTATACAAATTGGGAAAATCCTCGAATGACATTGTCGCCATCCAACGCGACTGCGGCATCCCGCTCTCATCGACCGTGCTCAGGACACCCGGATTGTTGCCTTTGAGCAGTTGGCGCGCCATGCGAATCACCTGTGCTCGGTCATTTGGATTTAGAGAGTTTGCGTTGGTCTGCGAAAGTGTGTTCATCACGTTTAAGCCCCGCGGTGACCGCGTCACTTCCTTTTTACTCTCCACGAGACATCCTGACAAGTGGTCCGGCGCTGTGCAATGGCTCGGCCGAACATCGCAGGATGCCTGTGCCGGGAATGCTGCGAGCTGAGAAGTTGACGATGGCGGCTTGCGGCACTTTCTTACACGAGCGATGAATTCCATTGCCCCAA
>DATDKN010000144.1:0-11470 GCA_036519995.1 Terrimicrobium sp.
AGGAGTCCGACATCCGGAAGCTCGCGGACTCGTACGTGGCGTCGAAGCGGGTGATCATCGCCTGGTGCCTCGGCATCACGCAGCACGAGCAGGGCGTCGACACGGTGCGCGAGATCGTTAACGTGCTGCTCCTACGCGGCAACATCGGCCGCGAGGGAGCGGGTCCGTGCCCGATCCGCGGCCATAGCAACGTGCAGGGTAACCGCACCTGCGGCATCGACCATCGTCCTGATGCGGTCTTTCTCGACCGCCTGGCCGAGGTGTGCGGGATCGAAGCGCCGCGCGAGCACGGGCTGGGCACGGTCGCGACGATTGGGGCAATGCACTGCGGCGATGTGAAGGTCTTCGTCGCGCTCGGCGGCAACTTCGCGCTCGCCACGCCGGATCTTTCCTATACGGCCGAGGCGCTGGGGAACTGCGAGCTGACAGTCCAGGTCAGCACGAAGCTCAACCGCAGCCATCTCGTGCACGGCAAGCGGGCATTGATCTTGCCCTGCCTCCCTCGCACCGACAAAGACCGCCAGGCGAGCGGCGAGCAGGGGGTGACTGTCGAGGACTCGATGTCGATGGTGCACATCTCCTACGGGATGAAGGAGCCAGGCTCCACGCATTAGCGCTCCGAGTGCGCGATCCTAGCTGGCATGGCCCAGGCCACCCTGCCGGGCAGCAAGACGCCATGGCAGGACTACGTCGATAACTACGACCGGATCCGCGACACGATGGAGCGCGTGCTGGAAGGCTTCGAGGACTTCAACCGCCGCGCTCGCCACCCGCACGGCTTCCGGATGGCGCAGCCGGCTCGGGAACGCATCTTCAAGACGTCGTCTGACCGCGCCGAGTTCTCCAGCGTCCCCCTCCCCGCCGACGTCGACCCGGGCGAGGGCCGGCTCCTGCTGACGACGATCCGCTCGCACGACCAGTTCAACACCACGATCTACTCGAACAACGACCGCTACCGGGGCCTCAAAGGCCTGCGCACGGTCGTGTACATGAACGAAGAAGACATACGCGACCGCGGCCTCGAGGAGTTCGACCTCGTCGACATTAAGAGCTACTCGCGAGATGGGACCCAGCGGACCGTACACGGCTACCGCGCCGTCCGCTACGAGATCCCGCGCGGGTGCACCGCGGGCTACATGCCCGAGCTAAACGTCCTCTGCGGGATCGCCGACTTCAGCACACAAAGTGAGCAGCCGGTCACGAAGCACCTCGTCGTCGAGGTGACGCCGGCTCGCTCGAAAGGAGCAGACCAATGACCACGTTCACGTTTCCTAAATCCCCCTTCGTTCCGCTGGCTGTCGGCTTCTTCGGTCTCGTCGCGGCGGCCGCAACGAGCGGCGTCGCGTCGATCGACGTGCCGTACTTCAAAGGCGACGAGGCGGGCCTGAAACGCGAAGCCGCAGCGAGCCGCAAGCTAGGCATGACGGCAAGGCAGCTTTGCATGCCGAGCAGCTCTCGGTACCATCAGCATCGCCATTGGCATACTGGCCGCCAGGATGATAAGACATTTCACTTGATGCCATGGCCACTCTTTTCGAACTTCGACAGCAATCGCCTGCCATGGTTCATTAGTGCCTTGGCAAAGCGTCAACCGATTGCTGCATCCCGGGTGGTGCGTGATCCCTGTTTCGTTTTGAATGGCGGCGACGGATTGGAGATCGAGTTAAGCGGACACCACGACCGCGAAGTGCTCGACTACATGAAGATGCAGGTCCGCTTTTCCGTCGAGACCGTAATCCATCCAAGGTGAGTTCCTGCCTTTTCTTTGTGCGGAAAAATTCCTGATCTCGTCGTCGTGGAGCGGTTAGACTATATTTTGGGAGGATTTTTGATGAGGCTGTGCATCGCCTGCGTTCCCACCGGAGCCGAAGGTTTCAAACCTTGGCCCTGTACTCAAAACTGTCCCGAGTCGTAGTCACGTCGTAGGTTCCAAACACGTGCTGATAGTGATTGATTACTCTGTTGAGCGGTGCAAAACTGCCCGTTAAATCAAGTAGGATTTGAGCGAATTCCACCCTCTCCGGGTGGGATGAGAACTTCAGTTCGACTGCCCTGCGCGCAGCGCACTCCATGCGAGCGGATAATCCACCCTCTCCGACGGTTCTACTGCGCGCCTCATTCTCGGCATAGGACTCTTCGAGGTTAGCCACAGGGCACAGGGGGCACAGAGAATGAGTTTGGCTTTTCTTGCTGTTCTCTGGTTTGCTGGACAAAATCTGTTTCCGCTATTTCTTTTCGGCGCGCTTGCACCTTGCCTTTCAGGAGGTTCCTGCGAAATTCCGGATGACCGCCTCGCGCGAAGCGGCTTGGTTATTTTACTCCTATGAAAGCAGTGGTTTACGACGCACCTCACTCATTCTCTTACCGAGATACAGCCGACCCTCAACCCGCAGCGGATGAGGCGCTCGTCCGCATCCATGCCTGTGGCTTGTGTGGGACCGACCTGCACATTCATGAGGGCGAATTCGGGCCCCGTTTTCCACTTATCCCAGGCCACGAGTTCACCGGTGAGATCGTCGCCGTTGGCGCCGACGTTTCGGGGTTCCACCCCGGTCAGCGAATTGTCGCCAACAGCAATACAGTCTGCGGAACCTGCTTTTATTGCATGCGCGGCGATTTTCTCCTTTGTGAGAATTTGGGAGCCTACGGGGTGACGCTCAATGGCGGATTCGCCGAGTATTTGAAGATCAAAGCCGACAGGGTTTTTGCGATCCAGAATCTGAAACCTCGCCAAGCGATTATGGTAGAGCCGACGGCATGTGCGCTCCACGGTATTGAGGTTCTCGATGCCAAACCTGGAAGCGACGTCCTTCTCTTTGGAGCCGGTCCGACCGGACAGGTGCTCGCTCAATTGGTGAAGCTGAACGGCGCCGCTCGCCTGGTTGTCGCAGCGCCATCGGGCAAAAAGCTGGACTTGATTGCGAAGTTGGCTGCCGACGAAGTTGCACCGATGGATCGGCAGAATCCGGATGTGCATCGCAAACGGCTGCACGAATTGAGCCCCAACGGGTTCGACTATGTGATCGAGGCGACAGGGTCGGCATCGGTTTGCGAGGAAGCGCTTCAATTCGTTCGGCGCCGCGGAACGCTGCTGGTTTATGGTGTCTATCCGGAAAAGGACACCGTGCGCTTTAAGCCTTTTGATTTATTTCGCGGCGAGATCAGTATCAAAGGCTCGTTCGCGCAGGTGGACAGCTTTGGCCGGGCTCTTGCCTACCTGGAGAGCGGAAGAGTCAAAGTCGATGAGATCGTGACCGACGAGGTCCCTCTCTCCGATTACCAACATGCCCTGGAACTGGCTTGGGCCCGCAAAGGCGTCAAGACGATGCTCGTCCCGAATTCATAGACCGGCGAGCCCGGCTCCCTGCAAGGGGGCATGCACCTTCTTTCGCGGGCGGTGCTGGCCGTCGGCGCCCGGGAGCGGCTCGATCCGCTCGAGGGTAGCGAAACTCACATCGCGCATAATGCGCAGGAACTCCTGCATATAGGCGTGTGAAGAACCTGGCTCAGTGGTTGCGGCATAGAGACGACTATGCAGGCCAGCCTTGCCGACCGGCTTCCAGGCGACATACTTGCGGTCCAAGTATGGCTGAACCGTCCAGCCCGGCAGAGCCGCCACCCCTCGGCCGCTCGCCACCAGCTGGAGAATTGCCACCGTCAGTTCGGTTGTTCGGCGCCTGGGATTGACATGGGCGGGTCGAAGGACATCGCGCACCAGATCCAGGCGTTCATCCGGGATCGGGTAAGTCACGAGCACCTCCTTCTTGAAATCCTTGGCCGTGAGATATGCTTTACGGACAAGTGGATGGCGATGCGAGAGCAGTGCCAGAACCTCATAGCCAAAGAGCGGATGGTAGATCACCCCGGCACGCTTCCCGGCATGAGAAACAATGACCAGATCGGCGCGGTTTTCCTCAAGAAGCCCGACCGGATCGGCGTGAAACCCGGAGACCAGATCGAGCTCTACTTGCGACCAGCGCTCGCGGAAGGCGTCCATCGATGGCATCAGCCAGTCGAAACACGAATGACATTCCACCGCGATGCGAAGGATACCGGCCTCGCCCTGAGCGATACGTGCTACGTCCCGCTCCCCATCCCGAATGCGACGGCTGATGTCATAAGCGAGATCCACCAAGTGTCGACCGGGCAGCGAGAACCGCAGCGGATCGCTCTTTCGTTCAAAGAGCTGAATGCCATATTCTTCTTCAACTGCTCGCACATGGTGCGAAACAGCCGGTTGCGAAAGATTCAGCCGCTTCCCGGCTTTGGATAAATTCCCCGTCTCGGCCAAAGCGATCAGGGTTCTGAGATGACGCAGTTCAAGCATGGGCCTTCATAAATTTGATGAATGATCATGGCAAAAACAACGAATTTTGAGACTGCCCAGATCTGCGGCATACTGACAGGATGGATGGTCACATTACTACTCATAACCTCGGCTATCCCCGCATCGGCGAAAAGCGGGAACTAAAGAGGGCCACCGAGACCTACTGGCGCGGCGAGATCTCGGTTGCCGAACTCGAGGAGGTCGGCCGAAATCTGCGAAAGGCGCACTGGCTCGCCCAAAAAGAGGCCGGCATCGAGCTTATTCCCTCCAACGATTTCTCCTTTTACGACCAGATGCTGGACATGACCTGCCTGCTCGGGAACATACCTCCACGGTTCGCGTGGAATGAAGAGGCTCCTGGACTTGACCTTTATTTCCAGATCGCTCGAGGGGGAGGTGGCAAGCGACAGACGGCGCTTCACCCCAGTGAAATGACGAAATGGTTCGACACAAACTATCACTACATTGTCCCCGAATTCCAGGCGGAGACAAAGTTCCAGCTGAGTGGCAGCAAGCCCTTCGACGAGTTCAAGGAGGCTCTCGCGCTGGGTCTTCGAACCAAGCCGGTGCTCATCGGACCATTGACCTACCTCTACCTCGGAAAGAGTAGCAGTTCCGAGTTCGAGCGGCTCGCCTTGCTTGATCGGGTGCTTCCCGTGTATGCGGACATCCTTGGCCAGCTCAACACGCTTGGAGCCGAATGGGTGCAAATCGACGAGCCGATCCTTGCGTTTGAACTTAGCTCCGACTGGCAAACAGCATTTCTCCAAGCTTACCGAAACCTTCGCTCCGCGCTATCCAACACCAAGCTCCTCCTCGCCACCTATTTTGGTGAACTCCGAGAGAACATTCCCCTGGCGGTGAGTTTGCCGGTCGATGCCTTGCACCTCGATGTTACTCGGGCGGGCTCTGAACTCGATCAGCTTGTCAATCGGCTTCCTTCCTCCATGGCCTTGTCGCTGGGCGTGGTGGATGGTCGAAATGTCTGGCGAAACAACTTTGAAGTATCCTTAGAGCAGATCAATCAGGCGAAACGGGTCCTGAGTGCGAATCGCATCCTGATTGCACCGTCGTGCTCGCTGCTCCATTCTCCAGTGACTCTTCGCCACGAGTTGGCCTTCGACGCTGAAATTAAGGAGTGGCTCGCGTTCGCTGAGGAAAAGCTAAAAGAGGTAACGCAGCTTGCCCGGTTGGCGGAGGGTGGGGGGGACGCCATGGTCGCTTACCGAAACCGGGTGGCGTTGCATTCCCGGCGCGCCAGTGAACGCATTCATCGTTCCGAGGTGAAGGCTCGGTCTCAAGCCGTGAAGCCGGAGGATAGCCGGCGAAAGGCTCCGTATCGAGAACGCCGCCACCAGCAACGTGCCGCTCTCGGCCTTCCCCTGCTTCCTACGACCACGATTGGCTCTTTTCCACAGACGGCAGATATCCGGTCCACGCGAGCGCGGTGGAAGCGCGGCGAACTTGCCGATGACGAATACGAGAAATTCCTTAGGGAGAAAACTGCAGACTGCATCCGCTTGCAGGAAGAGGTCGGGCTGGACGTGTTGGTGCATGGCGAATTCGAACGCAACGACATGGTCGAATATTTTGGCGAGCAACTCGATGGCTTTGCTTTCACGGAAAACGGATGGGTTCAAAGTTACGGGTCGCGCTGTGTGAAGCCGCCCATCATCTACGGCGACGTTCGCCGTCCGCACGCGATGACCGTGGAATGGTCTCGCTATGCGCAATCGCGAACGTCCAAACCGATGAAGGGTATGCTTACTGGCCCGATCACTATTCTCCAGTGGAGCTTTGTGCGCGACGATCAGCCGCGGAGCGAAACAGCGCGACAAATCGCTTTGGCAATCCGAGATGAGGTTCTTGATCTTGAAGCGGCTGGCATCAAGATAATTCAAATTGATGAGCCGGCGCTTCGCGAAGGCCTCCCCCTGCGCAGGAGCGATTGGCAGGGCTACTTGCAGTGGGCGATCGAATCGTTCCGGCTGGCATCATCTGGAGTTCGCGACGAAACGCAGATTCATACTCATATGTGTTATTGCGAGTTTAATGACATCATCGATTCGATCGCGGCTCTCGACGCTGATGTCATCTCCATGGAGGCCTCGCGATCCAACATGGAGCTTCTCGACGCCTTTGCCGCTTTTCGCTATCCAAATGAGGTCGGACCCGGAGTCTGGGATATTCACTCCCCTCGAGTGCCTAGCGCCGCTGAAATGGAAACCCTCCTGCGCACAGCTGCCGCCGTTTTGCCCATCGAAAATCTTTGGGTCAATCCCGACTGCGGATTGAAAACTCGCGGCTGGGACGAGGTCATCTCTTCGCTGCGGAACATGACAAACGTGGCTGCGGCCCTTCGAAAGGACCGATCCGTCTTGTCCGGCGTCCCTACTCAGTCTGAGGCCAATTCTTAAGGCAACCCCAGAGACCACCGAGAGCGCGCTGTTCTCCGGTCATCCGCCGACCGCCGGCGATGTGTCGATTTGGGAGGCTGCTTTTTTCGCGAGGAGGCTCGAAAGAGCTTTTTGCAGGCGATCGATATCGATGGGCTTTGTCAGATGTTCTTCGAAACCAGCCTGCAGACATCTGTCGATATCTTCCGCCATTCCATAACCCGTGAGAGCCACAGCGGGAGTTTGGCAGATCTCTCGGGCTGCTCTGATGAAGTCAATACCCGACCCATCTGGCAAACCAATGTCACTGAGAATGACATCAAACTTCATCTCTTGAAGCTTCTGACAGGCTGTCGCGACCGTCGAGCACGTCTCGACTTCGTATCCCATCTGCTGCAAAACTTTCGCTAAGACGCGGGCAGTATCCTCGTGATCTTCGAGCAAGAGCACGCGAAAGCTGCTCGGATCACGCCGGAACTGGGCAGCAGGGGCAACCGCTGGCCCAGGTGGGCGGGCGTTGGCAAAGCTAATGGTGAATGTTGATCCGCAACCTGGGCCTCTGCTCTCGGCACGAAGCGCTCCGCCATGCGCTTCAACCAGAGCCTTTGCGATGGACAGCCCGAGCCCTAATCCTCGGAATTTTATTTCCGGGGGAATGTCCCCTTGCTCGAAGCGCTGAAACAAACGCGCAATCAGCTCTTCGGGCATTCCGATTCCATCGTCCGTGATGGCGATGTTTAACTCCCCCCCTTGGGGGTTGCTGGTAACAATTTCTATAGTGCCGCCCTCGCGACTAAATTTCACCGCATTGCCGATGAGATTGAGAAGTATCTGCTGAAGCCGGGCTGGATCTGCTTCCAACCACGAATTCTTCGCATCGAGCTGAGAGTGAAGGCGCAGCCCTCTCGCTTGAACTTCCTCGCGGAAGAGGGAAGCAGCGGACTCAATAAGGTTGTGAACACCTACCGGCTCTTTTTCGAGGGAAAGCTTCCCATTTTCGATCCTGGTCAGATCGAGGAGATCGTCGATCAGGCGTGCCTCGAGTTCAACGTTGCGACGCAGACGCTGAAGATCCGAGCGAAGTGTGGCCGGGAGCGCGTTGCTGGCCTCCCACGACGAGAGAGTTGCCAGAACCGGAGTAAGCGGGGTTCGCAGTTCATGCGAAAGCGCGGCCAGAAACTTGTCCTTGGCGTTGCTCGACGCCTCGATCGCTTCCTTGGCACGAACCAGCCTGCGCTGCGACTCCTTGTGGGCTGTAAAATCTCGAAAGATGAGGACAACGCCACGCACGGTTCCATCTGTCTCCCGGATCGGTGCTCCGCTGTCGTCGATGGGCAGTTCGCTCCCATCCGGCCGAATGAGCACAGTATGGTTGGCAAGGCCCACGATCGCGCCGGTCGCCAATACCTTGTCGACGGGGCTTTCCACCGGAAGGCGCGTTTCCTCATCGACGATGCGAAAGACTTCCGCGCAAGGACGATCCTCGGCCTCCTTGGCGGTCCATCCGGTAAGCTTTTCCGCGATCGCATTCAGGAAGGTGATGCGGCCCTTAGTGTCTGTGATGATCACAGCATCCCCGATGCTCGCTAGTGTGACGGCCAGGATCTCCCTTTGCCGGCGTGTTTCGAGGTTCGCCACGAAATGATGCATCATTTCCTTGCGTATTCGATGATAAGCCCACAACAAAAATGCGAGATTCAGGAGAATCGCGCAGAGAAATACCCATCCGCGAAACTGGATTGCGGCATCTGCCCGCTCGCTGGCTGCCGCGCGACCATTTTCCTGGACTGATACGATTTCGGCCATGGTTGCCCGAATCGACTCCATCGTCCGCTCCCCTTCATCGCTACGCACGATTTCCATCGCCGGGGATATGCGCCCGGACTGGACGAGACTCACAGTCTTTCGCAACTCCTCAATCTTGGCCTCGATCAACCTTTCCAGCTCACTCACCCGCTCCGCCGACAGCAAACCAGCCTTGGCCAGTTTGTCGACTGCTTGAAGTCTCGCCTGAATGGTTGCGATCGCCTCCTCATAGGGGCCGAGATATTTCTCTTCGCGAGTCAAGAGGTATCCTCTCTGGCCCGTCTCGGCGTTCTGGACAGTGGAACGCAAATCCTGAATCGTCTCGATGGCAGCGTCGAATTCTCTGATCCCCGCGATCGCGTCCAGAGCCGCTCGCCCTGCAAAGTAGCTGGCCGCGATCCCAATGATTAGAACCGCCGACATCAAAAGGAAGAAGAGGCGAACCTTGTCGCTCGCCTCATTGATCGATGATGGATCCGGGTTCATCCGTGGTTGAAGACGCTCATATGGTACGGGGGACGTCAATCAGGCTCAGTCCCTATTTTAGATCAGTAAGTGAGTCATTGCGCTCGCCTTTCTTCCGGAAGCTCTTTAGGCTCGCGCAAAATGCCCCGCCCCAGCAAGAATTCCTCGAAAGAAATTCCGAGCAGCAAGGATGTCTCGATCGCCCCATTGGCTGGCACTCTTTGGTTCAAGGATACCATCATCTATCAGCTACATGTGCGCTCGTTTCGCGACAGCACCGGCGACGGCATCGGCGACTTTCGCGGACTCCTTGATAAGCTCGGGTATTTGGAGGAATTAGGCGTCACGACCTTGTGGCTGATGCCGTTTTATCCTTCACCGATGCGTGATGATGGCTATGACATCGCGGACTACTTCTCGGTCAATCCTTCGTATGGAACGCTCAAGGACTTCGAAGATTTTCTCGCCGAGGCGCATCGGCGCAAGCTGCGGGTGATCAGCGAACTCGTGATCAATCATACCTCGGATCAGCACGGCTGGTTTCAGCGCGCACGCAAGGCGCCTCCGGGCAGTCCTGAACGCGAGTTCTACGTATGGAGCGATTCTCCACGACGCTTTGAAGAAGCTCGCATCATCTTTAAGGATTTTGAGACCTCCAATTGGGCCTGGGACCCGGCGGCGGGAGCATACTACTGGCATCGATTTTATTCACACCAGCCGGATTTGAATTTCGACAACCCGCTTGTTCGCGAAGCTGTTCTCAGCGTTGTCGAGTTTTGGCTGAGGCTTGGGGTCGATGGAGTCCGGTTGGACGCGGTGCCTTATTTGTTCGAGCGCGACGGAACCTCTTGTGAAAATCTTCCGGAAACGCACGCCTTCCTACGTGAACTGCGTGAGCAGTTGGACAAGAAGTATCCCGAACGGGTCTTGCTTGCGGACACCAATTTATGGCCGGAGGAGGCGGCCGCCTACTTTGGTCAAGCCGACGAATGCCATCTCGCATTTCACTTTCCTTTGATGGCGCGGCTCTTCATGGCCCTGCAAATGGAAGACCGCTTTCCGATCATTGATATCCTTGAACAGACACCGGAGATCCCCCCGAACTGCCAGTGGGCGATTTTCCTGCGAAATCACGACGAGCTCACCTTGGAAATGGTGACGGACGAAGAGCGGGACTACATGTACCGTTTGTTTGCTGAAGATCCGCGTGCGCGGCTCAATCTTGGGATTCGTCGGCGGCTCGCTCCATTGCTAAACAACAATCGTCGCCGCATCGAATTGATCAACGCTCTCCTTCTCTCGATGCCAGGGACGCCAATCATTTACTATGGCGATGAAATCGGAATGGGTGACAATATCTATCTCGGCGATCGCAATGGAGTGCGCACCCCGATGCAATGGAGCGCCGATCGGAACGCTGGATTTTCCAAAACCAATCCACAACGTCTGTTTCTTCCGGTTATTGTCGACCCGGAGTTTCACTTTGAGGCGGTCAATGTCGACGTTCAGCTGAAGAATGTTTCGTCGCTGTTCTGGTGGATGCGCAGAATCATTGCGGTCCGGCGTCGCCTTCCTGCGCTCTCCCATGGCACGATTGAATTCCTCCATCCGACAAACGCCAAAGTCCTCGCATTTCTGCGCCAATACAAAGGCGAGACTGTGCTGGTTGTCGCCAATCTCTCCCGCTTTTCGCAATCGGTGACGATCGATCTATCCCGATTTCAGGGACATCAGGCCGAAGAGCTTTTTGGCGGCGGACCCTTCATCGAGATCACCGACACTCCAATTTTCTTCACAATCGGACCGAATGATTTCTATTGGCTGCTGCTGACGAAGGCAGTAGCCCTGCCTCCTCCGGAGCCGGAAAGCCTCATCCGAACTCTCGAGACGGCCTCCGTTTGGTCCGATGAGCTGTTGCAGGTTTTGCGGACAACTGTGTTGCCGGAGTACCTTCCCCTGTGCCGCTGGTTTGGCCAGAAGCAGCGAACGTTACGGTCCATCGAAATTCTTGAAGCCCGCGCCGAGCAAAAGTCCGACGCGATGCGTGTGATGCTCCTGAAGCTCTCCTTTGCAGATGGAGACCCGGTCACCCAAGTGATGCCGCTCTTCATTGGAAAGGAGGATGAGGGTGAACCGAAAGGAGTACCCGCGATAGTCGCAAGGTTTGCCGACGGGATGGTGCTTTGGGATGCGCTCTATGTCGGCGCATGCCGCAAGAAGGTCTGGGAGGTTCTGGCTGGTCGCGATGCCTGGCATGGATCTGGCGTGCGTCAGTTTGGAATCAAGAACAACCTTACGGCAGAAATCCGGCCGTCGAAAACACGCCTGCTCGGAGGAGAGCAGTCGAATTCGACGCTTTCCTTCGACGACGCGTTTCTCCTCAAATTTCTGCGAAAATTCGAGCCCGGTCCCCATCCGGACGCGGACATCATACGCGCGCTCGGCAACAAGAATTTTCCAAATGTCCCACGATATG
>DATDKN010000145.1:0-4702 GCA_036519995.1 Terrimicrobium sp.
TCGTCAATGGTGATCGAGCGGCGGCATGGCACGTGCCAACGGCAGACGCGGCGGTGGTCTCTTCATTCTCCTCCTCCTTCTCTTGCTCCTCGGCCGAGAGCGCGCTCCTGTTGGCGGACCGGTCGGAGCCCAGCGCTAACGGTTCATCGTTGAAACCGTTGAAAGTTTCGACCAGAGGCGTGGTGGGACCCGAACACGCTAAAACTTAGGAGCAGTGGCTCATTGCCGTGGGACCTGGAAAATGCTTCCACGGCGAAGCTAACCACCGGTTCGGCCTTTCCTTCACCCGGCGGCAATGCCGATCAAGCTCCTCGACGAATTCAACATCTGTGGAGCAGGATGCTCATGCGCGCGAGGCCATTCGCATAGCAAATCAACCCGATAACTTCGAGCAGCACCTCCCGCTTCAGTCCAACGGCGAAATTCTGGGCAAGCTCCTGCAAGCGCCTGGTGTGGTAGCGAACCGTCTCTCTCGCGAACGCCAAGACCTTTCGCTCGAGGGAATCAAGTTTGGGAGAGGTTAGGTAGGTGAGCACGTTCTGAATCTCCGGGTCGGTCCAACCCTCACCGCGAAGAGCTTCAGCGGCCTCGGCCTCGCAAGCCTGACAGCCCACGCCACGGCCAACCACCGCAAATATAAGCGCCTTGATCCGTTTCGAAGTGATGGTGGAGTCCCACGCCCCTTTGAGAACCGTAGCGAGGGCGGCGCTCGCAGGAGAGCCTTTCAAGGCCCGGACAACTCCCGCACCAGGACCGACGAATTCAGGGGGATAAGGAACCTCGAGGACGGAAGAAAGCGCCGCGCGGAATTCCTTTCGCGTGAACGGGCGCTTCAACTTGTCGAACCAGTTTGCGTCAATCTCTTCCAGCGGATCGGGCGGCACGGCGAGCAGCGTCGCCAGTCGATTTCCAGCGGCATTAATGCTGGCGAGATAGGCGATCTCGGCGATTTCAAGCTGCGAATACCCCGCGCCTGTGAGTTCGCGCAGGTCGCTTTCTGAAGGACGCGGTGCCGACCGGGAGACCTTACGTGCGAACTCCAGCGCAGCTTGCTCCTTGTTCGTCAGTTGATTGACGGCAAGACTCTCTTCCAACTTTCGGATAACACCCTCTTGATAGCCAAGAATTTTCAACATGCTGCGGAACGCGCCATAGCAGTGCCGGCAAGAACTGTCCATGGCCACGACCATGCTGATGAAAGCTCTTAAGGGCACCGAGATACTTGGGGTCACGCGAGCCTCCACCAGTTGTTCCGCGTCCATCAACCAGCGAACGGGAGTCAGGTATTCCGCCATGTTCGAAGCGAAGCCGAAGCGCCTGACAACCTCCCTTTGCCAGACAGGATCAGGAACTGCCGGCAACAAGGGAACGTCACACCAATCAATCTGATCGAGCGAGTAAGCCATCGTCTCGAACTAAACAGCGAGCGCCCGAGGCAAGCAATAGCAAGCATCAATCTTTGCGGCACACGAGAAGCTTCCGCCTCTTGGTGATCGCCGGGCGCAAGCCGGCCGAATCGTCTAACGCGAGCACTGTCGAGAGAGGCTGCGCTTAGAAGCTTGGCGGGTCGCTCTGGGCCTCGGAAAATGCTTCCACCGCGAAGCTAACCACCGGCTCGGCTTTTCCCTTCACATACTCCGGGGGCAATTGCCGCAATTTAAATCGTCCGTCCAGCGCAGGGCGAACATCGGCGCTGATCAAAATACCGACTCCATGTTTGCGGGTGAGGCTCTCGATGCGCGCCGCAGTATTTACGACATCGCCGATGACGGTGTACTCGAGATTCTCGCGGGAGCCGACGACGCCCGCGACAACATTTCCGCTGTGAACTCCGATTCGCACATCAAGCTCCGGAAGGTTTTGCTTTCGCAGTTCGTCATTGTAAGAGCCAATCCTATCTCGCAAGGAAACTGCGGCGATGACGGCATCCATCGCGTGCCATGCGTTGCTTTCCGGGGCACCAAAGATGGCCATCACGCCATCGCCAATGAACTTGGCGACGTGGCCCCCATGGTGCGTCACGGCGGTGCTGGCCGCTTCAAAGTAGCCATTGAGAATGCGCACGAGGGTTTCGGGACTCAAGCTTTCGCTCAAGGCGGTAAACTCGACGATATCGGCAAAAAGGACTGTCACTTGGCGCGTCTCACCGGAAGTGGACACACCGCGCTTGATGACATCCTCAACGACGCGTTGCGGCGCAAACTGGTGAAAGGCTTGTTGCAAATTCTGAAGGTCAGCTGTGGCCTTTTCACGCGCCGCTGCCAGGAGCTCGGCTCTCCTTCTCATGCGAAAAAGAGAGATGGCCAGGGCTGCGTTGAGGAGGACGGACCCAGCGGCAATGCCGATCAAGCTCCTCGACGATTTCAACATCTGTGGAGCAGGATGCTCATGCGCGCGAGACCGTTGGCATAGCAAACCAACCCGATGACTTCGAGCAGGACCTCCCGCTTCAGACCAGCAGCAAAAGTCTGGGCAAGCTCCTGCAAGCGTCTGGTTTGATAACGAACTGTCTCTCTGGCGAAACCCAACACCTTCAGTTCGAAGGCATCCAGTTTGGGGGAGGTCAGGTAGGTAAGAACGTGCTCAATCTCGGGATCGGTCCAGCCTTCATCACGAAGCGCTTCAGCGGCCTCGGACTCGCACGCCTGGCAGCCCAGCCCGCGGGCAACTACAGCAAAAATGAGAGCCTTGACCCGTCTTGAAGTAATCGGGGAATTCCAGGCACCGTTGAGAACCGTCGCGAGAACTGCGCTTGCCGGAGAGCCTTTCAGGGCCCGGACAATCCCCGCGCCAGGACCGACGAATTCAACAGGATAAGACACGTTGAGGATGGAAGAAAGCGCCGAGCGAAATTCTTTTCGCGTGAACGGGCGCTTCAACTTGTCGAACCAATTCGCGTCGATTTGCTCGAGCGGGGAGGGCGGCACGGCGAGCAGCGTCGCCAACCGATTTCCGCCGGCATTGATGCTGGCAAGATAGGCAATCTCGGCGATCTCGAGTTGCGAATAGCCTACGGCGGTGAGTTCGCGCAGGTCGCTCACTGAAGGACGCGGTGCCGACCGGGAGACCTTACGTGCGAAGTCGAGCGCAGCTTGCTCCTTATTCGTCAGTTGGTTGGCGGCAAAACTCTCTTCCAATTCTCGCATTAACCCCTCGGGATAGCCCAAAATCCTCAACATGCTTCGGAAGGCGCCGTAACAATGCCGGCACGAGCTGTCCATGGCCACCACCATGCTAATGAAAGCTCTTAATGGGACCGAGATACTTGGGGTTACGCGGGCCTCCCCGAATTGTTCCGCGTCCATTAGCCAGCGAACGGGGGTAAGGTATTGCGCCAGGTTCGATGCGAAGCCGAACCGCCTGGTAACATCTCTTTCCCAAGCGGGATCAGGAATTGCCTGCAACAACGGGACGTCACACCAATCGATCTGATCGAGCGAGTAGGCCATTGTCTTAGTTAACAGCGAGGGCGATAGGCAAGCAACTGGAAGCACCAAGCTTTAACGAACAAGCTCGCTCCGCGAGACATGGCAGGGCTGGTAAACCAATCAGTCAATAGCTCGCATCGGGCGGGTCGATGTTGGCCAATTTCACGCCACGTCGCGGCTCGGCCATCATCTCGGCTACGGTGTCTCGCCAGGTTGCGTAGTGTGGCGTCCGTTTGTGCGCCTCCGGAGCTTCCGGCGTTCGGTACGCCTCAGAGAGAACAAAGCAGGTTGGGTCTTCGGATTGCTGAAGGATGTCGAATCGGGCAATTCCCGGTTCGTTTCGGCTCGCCTGAGCATTGGCCATCGTCGCGGCCAGGAATGCCTCCACCTGATCGGGCTTAACTTTGACGTGAACGTGAACAATCAGCATGCAGCCAGGATAGCTCTCAGGCTTCCCATCAAAAGGAGAAACTAGCGGTTGAACGGCTTCAGGTTGTTCGCGGCCCACCGGGAGCTCTAGACGCAGCCGAGCGAACCCGATAACATCGAGCGCATGGCAGTGGCGGGCCCCACGACTTCTCCGAAGCGGTCGAGCGTCCCGAGAAAGTACGGCCCCACGCAGGGTGAGCGCTGGGTCTTCGGACTCTGGACCGCGCTGATTTTTGCGTTTCTTTACATACCGATCCTGCTTCTGATCGTTTTTTCGTTCAACAGCTCGCGTCTGAACATCCGCTGGGAGGGATTCTCCTTGAAGTGGTATGCGGCTCTTCTCGAGAACCGCACCCTGCTGACCGCCTTTCAGAACAGCCTGATCGTGGCAGCGGTGACCACGATTCTTGCCACCCTGCTCGGCACGATGGGCGCATGGATGCTCTACCGCTATCGCTTTCCATTCCAGCGCACGATAGGGTTTTTGATTTTCATCCCGATGGTGATCCCTGACGTGCTCATGGGAGCGAGCTTGCTGGCGGAATTTGTCCATCTCCTCAACCTGCCGCTTGGCTATACGACGCTCATTATTGCACACACCACTTTTTGTTTTCCGTTCGTGCTGGTCGGAATCCAGGCGCGGCTCCAGGGTTTAGATCCCTTCCTCGAAGAGGCTGCCCTCGACCTGGGGGCGACGCCGGCTCAGGCCTTTTGGCTCATCATCGTGCCATATCTGACGCCCGCGATTATCGCAGGCGCGCTCATGTCCTTTACCCTTTCGCTGGACGAGTACATCGTTTCGGTGTTCACCACCGGCCCGCACTCCCCGACGCTCCCGCTCAAGG
>DATDKN010000146.1:0-7228 GCA_036519995.1 Terrimicrobium sp.
CTTCCGGCGTGGTCAAGCTAACGAGTGGCGATCCCGCTTGGGCCGATGGGACTGCGCTCAAATACCACTATTTCACGCAGCCTCTTCCGACTCCATTTGCCTGGTTTGCCCAACAGTTACCCATCACCTGGCAGACGATTAGCGTCTGGACGATGTTCGCCATCGAAGTCGTGCTGCCCTTCTTCCTTTTTGGGCCGAGACGCGCTCGATTGTTCGCGGCCGGAGGCATCGCAACGCTTCAGCTCTTGATCGCGCTTACCGGCAATTATGGGTTCTTCAATCTGTTGACGCTGGTCCTCTGTTTAATGTGCGTGGACGATTCAGTCTGGAGGCAACTGACGCCGTCAAAGTGGGAACTCCATCGAGAACGCGTCGAGGCGACACGTTTTATCCCTAGGAAGCTTCTTCTTGCGGCGGCGCTTGCGATCGTTCTGTTGAGCCTGGTGCCGCTAACGGCTGCGTTCCGTCGACCAATGCCTTTACTCGGGCCGTTAGTGATGGCTTATGAAGCGGTGGCTCCGTTTCGCACCATCAATGGCTATGGGCTCTTCGCCGTCATGACGAAGGAACGCAGGGAAATTTTGGTTCAGGGATCGGATGACGGAGTTACTTGGAAAGCCTATGCTTTCCGTTTCAAACCGGGCGACCCACGGCGCGCACCTCCCTGGGTCGCTCCTCACATGCCGCGGCTCGACTGGCAAATGTGGTTCGCAGCCTTGGGAACGGCTGAGCAAAATCCCTGGTTCTTGCGCTTTCTCGAGCGCTTACTCGAGGGTTCACCTGCCGTCTCCGATTTGCTCGAGGAGAATCCCTTTGGGAACAATCCGCCACGCTTCGTAAGGGCGCTCAGCGACCGCTATACCTTTACCACCATGGCCGAGGGGAGACGAACGGGACTTTGGTGGAGCGTTGAGCCGGCGGCTATTTATTTCCCTGCCGTCTCCCTGGAAGCACGATAGCGCCTGGTGATGCGTCCAAGATAGAAAAACCCGCCGACCAACCCCCAAAGTAGATAGACGGTCATTCCGGTGATCGAGATTAAGAGCCCCGTCCCGCGTGAAACGCCGCAGAGTTGCGCCAGTAATTCCTCGAAGAGTGCCTCGCGCACGCCAATCCCATTGAGGCTAATCGGCAGGGAAGAAATTGCCGTCACCAGAGGCATGATCGAGGTCATATCCCAGAAGCTCACTTTGTTGGTGAAGGCTTTCGCAGCAAAGCAGAAGGCCGAAAAATAAGCTAACAGCATCGGGATTGTGTAGATGGTCCCAAGGAGAGCTTCGCGGCGATTCTCCAAGCAGAGCTGCCAAATCCTGGAAAGCTTAATAATTTGCCTTCGAAATGGAAAACGCCTCGGGAGCAAAGTGACCAGGTGACGGCTTGTAAGGACAAACGAAGCCACGAGTGCGAGGGCCATCACGAAGAGGGTAATCGCGAACCATTTCATCAGATGGCCAACCGCAAAACTGCTCGCAAACCAGTCGCTGCGCAGCCAGGCAAAGAGCAGCCCCATGATCACCAACACCAGCACTGCCAGCAGCCGGTCCACGGCGACACTCAACAATCCCTCGGTCTTGTTCTCCGGGTGGTCTTGCATAAGAAAGATAACACGGACGACGTCGCCGCCCGTCGTGCCCGGAAGAAATTGGTTAAAAAATGCCCCGATAAAAAACAAATTGGTGGTTTCGCGCAGCGGCAGTTCGATGTGCAGCATGCGCAGGAAAAGTTGCCAGCGAAGGATCCCAAAGAACTCGCAAACTCCCGCTGCGACAATGGCCAGCATGATCCAACGCCAATCGGCTACGTCCAACGCCGCTGCCATCACGGCGCGACGCTCAGGGTCGTGAAAGAGCCACCAAAGCAGTCCCACCGTCACGGCAACCTGTAAGAAGGTCAACGAATGATGCAATAGCGAGGAAGCGATTGGCGGTGGGCCGTTCGTCTGCTTCGCTTGCGTGTCCGAAACCGGAATCATCCGGGCAATCAGGTAAAGCAATTACCCCGCCGGAGCAACGAAGGAGTGATGGAAACTAATATGTCGCGCCGACCGATTCTCTCGCCGACGCCACGGTGTACTCACGATTTAGCCGCGCGATAAACGCCGCCGGAATGCCGGCCGGACAGACAGCTTCACATGCATAATAGTTCGAGCAATTGCCAAAGCCTTCCTGGTCCATGGTGCGAACCATCTTAAGAATTCGGCGGTGCTTTTCGGCTTTGCCTTGGGGCAACAAACCAAGGTGACCAGTCTTAGCGCTCACGAAGAGCATCGCGGAGCTGTTTGGGCAGGCAGCGGCGCATGCGCCGCAACCGATGCAGGCAGCGGCGTCCATCGAAAGGTCGGCGATCGGTTTAGGAATCGGAAGCGCATTCGCGTCCGGGGCAGCACCGCAGCGCTCGGTGATAAATCCGCCCGCCTGGATGATACGGTCGAAGGCGTTGCGGTCGACGGTGAGATCACGCAACACCGGAAACGGCGCCGCTCGAAATGGCTCTACCGTGATCACATCGCGATCGTGGAACTTGCGCATGTAGAGCTGACACGTCGTGCCCCTGCCCGGACCATGCGGAACTCCGTTGATCGTGAGACCGCAGGTACCGCAAATGCCTTCACGGCAATCGTGATCAAAGGCGATCGGCTCCACGTTCTTTTCAATCAACCCTTCGTTGACAATGTCTAACATCTCCAAAAAGGAAGCATCGGCGGGAATATCATGCGCCGGGTACTCTTCGAAACGTCCGCTTTCCTTCGGCCCGCTCTGGCGCCAAACACGCAAAGTAAAGTTCATGGTTGAGAGTTGAGAGTTGAGAGATTGGTCACGCGGGGCCTTTCATGAGGTAGGACCTTAATCCGCTTAGCATTCGGCTCAGTTCTTCGGCGCTTTGCGTGTAGTAGCTGAAAAGCCTCTTCCTTCAGGTATCCTTGCCTGGTGCCGATGTGTGCTTGAGATACAACTTCGAAGAGCGAGCCGGCCGCTAATTCGATGAACCGGGAGTAATCTGTCTTCGAAGAGCGTGAACTTCCCTCGGCGATGTTCGACGAAACCGCAACTGAAGCACGTCGCATTTGGTTTGTAAGTCCGAAACGCTCCTCCACCGGGAAGGGGCGCGTTAGCTTATAGACAAGGTCAGCGAATTCGATCGACTTTCGCCAGACTTCCAGTTTTTCGAAATTGAACATCGTTGCTGTTCCTCTCAACTCTCAACCATCACCTCTCAACCTACTTATAGCTTCTCGTCGCCAGCTTTACGGTTTCATAGACGAGCGGTTCTTTGATTCGGGTCGGTTCCTTGTCTGGGCCTTCGTACTTCCAGGCGGAAACGTGGGCGTAATTCTCGTCATCGCGCAGTGCCTCGCCCTCCGGAGTTTGATATTCGACACGGAAGTGCCCGCCACACGATTCATTGCGATCTAAGGCATCGCGACACATCAGTTCGCCGAACTCGAGGAAATCGGCGACCCGTCCGGCCTTTTCAAGGGATTGGTTGATGTTTTCCCCGGCGCCAAGGACTTTGACATTAGACCAGAATTCCTCCCGGAGCTTTGGCATCCTCGCGATGGCTTCCTCCAGCCCTGCCTTCTCGCGAGCCATGCCGCATTTGTCCCACATGAGGAGGCCAAGCTCGCGGTGGAAGCTGTCGACAGTTCGGGTTCCGTTGATACTGAGCAAGCGCTGGACGCGTTCGCGGACCTCCTTTTCCGTTTGCTGGAATGCAGGATCGCTGGTTTGAGGACGCTTTTTGTTGAATTCGCCCGCGAGATAGTTGCCGATGGTATAGGGAATCACGAAATAGCCGTCGGCGAGACCTTGCATGAGTGCCGAGGCGCCGAGGCGATTGGCGCCATGGTCTGAGAAGTTCGCTTCGCCCAGGACGTGCAGACCGGGAACGTTGCTCATCAAATTGTAGTCCACCCACGATCCTCCCATGGTGTAATGGACGGCCGGGTAAATGCGCATCGGCCGCTCATAAGCATTTTCGCCGGTTATGTTCTCATACATCTCGAAGAGATTGCTGTAGCGCTCCTCGACAACGTTCCGCCCGAGGCGCTTGATGGCATCGGAGAAATCCAGGTAAACGCCGAGTCCGCCCGGACCGATTCCTCTACCTTCGTCACAGGCTTCTTTTGCGCTGCGGGAAGAAATATCGCGCGGTGCCAGGTTGCCATAGCTCGGATACTTGCGCTCGAGGTAGTAGTCGCGCGCCTCCTCCGGAATTTCGTGGGGAGGCTTGTTGCAATCCTCCTTGCGCTTGGGAACCCAGACCCGGCCGTCGTTGCGAAGCGACTCGCTCATCAGGGTGAGTTTCGATTGATAGTCCCCGCTGACCGGGATGCAAGTAGGGTGAATTTGCGTATAACACGGATTGGCGAACAAGGCGCCGCGTTTGTATGCGCGGAAGGTGGCGGTCACATTGCAGCCTTTGGCGTTCGTGGAGAGATAAAAGACATTGCCGTAGCCACCTGTGCAGAGCAGGACGGCGTCGCCGGCATGGCTGCGTATCTCGCCGGTCACCATGTCGCGAACGACGATGCCCTTGGCGTGTCCGTCGGCGATGACGAGATCGAGCATCTCGGTGCGTGGAAACATTTTGACCTGCCCGGCGGTGATCTGTGCGCAAAGCGCCTGATAGGCCCCCAAGAGAAGCTGCTGGCCAGTTTGGCCGCGCGCATAAAAGGTGCGTGAGACCTGCGCGCCTCCAAAGGAACGGTTGGCCAGAAGACCACCGTATTCGCGCGCAAACGGAACCCCTTGTGCCACGCACTGGTCGATGATCGCGGCGCTGACCTCTGCCAACCGGTAGACGTTCCCCTCTCGGGCTCGGAAGTCTCCCCCTTTGATGGTGTCGTAGAAGAGCCGATAGACGCTGTCGCCATCGTTCTGATAGTTCTTGGCGGCGTTAATTCCACCTTGGGCGGCAATCGAGTGCGCCCGGCGCGCGCTGTCCTGGTAACAGAAACACTCGATATTGAATCCCTGCTCGCCAAGCGTCGCCGCAGCTGACGCTCCGGCCAATCCGCTTCCCACGATGATCAGCTTGAACTTACGCTTGTTCGCTGGGCTAATGATCTTGGCGTTGTTCTTGTAGGTCGTCCATTTTCTTTCCAGCGGACCGGGAGGGATGTGCGCGTCGAGTGTCATTTTACAACTCCACTGCCAAGGCCGAAGAAAAGGACCGAAACCGGTATCGCGATATAGCCAACAAACAGGACCCAAGCCAGGATTTGCCCTCCAGTCTCATAGTAGAAGCGCATCTTCTGGTCCGTAACGCCCAAGGTCTGAAACAAACTCGCCACGCCGTGACTCAGGTGGAATGCCAGAAGCGCCATGGCCACGATGTAGAATAGGCTGACGAGTGGATTGCGAAAACCGACGATGACCATTCGATAGACATCGTGCACTTCTCTCCCGTGCAGATCGGCGTGATAGTTGGCGTAGCCGGGATCGACCAGCAGCAGCGTGAAATGCGCCAGATGAAAGACAATGAAAGCCAGAAGGATGAGACCGGTCAGACGCATCGTCCGCGCGAAAATCGTCGTCGTCATCGGTGCGAAGACCGCATACTTTTGAGGGTGAGCTGCCATGTTTTCCTTCCACACCAGCATCGTGAACCAGATGTGAAGGATCACGGAGGTCAGCATAAAGAGCCGTATCAGCCAAAGCAGCGGACCAAGATCGCGAAGATGCATCGCGTACGCGTTAATTACATCGCGGCCAAAGAAGACGGTCAGGTTGCCGATCATGTGTCCGATGACAAAGAGCACCAGCACGATTCCAGTGACTGCAACAATGGTCTTCTTGCCGATGGACGAAAAAATCCACCGATTTAACGCATGAGAGATTCCTGGGGAAGTCGTCGTGGAAGCGGAGGAGGCAGACATTTGGATATTAGTTTAGCTAATATAAGGTAGCAATCCAACGTTCAACTACCGGCTTCCTTTTCTATCAGGACCGCTTGAGTGTTGAAAGAGGAATCTCGGAAGCGCCAAATGAGAGCCAGGCGAAACCCCGCGACTGGCGTTATTCGGGGGGTTCGGCCGTGAACTCCTTTTCCATCCAGGAGAGGGCCTCCGCGCGGGTGCGCAAGATCCCTTCGAGTTGCCGCACTTGGACGGCGTCGAGGACGGTCTTGAACTTTGGTCCCGGCTTCCATCCAAGGGCGATGAGGTCATGGCCGGTGATGAGTGGCGGGGGGATAAGCGGTTCACTGGCAAGCTCTTCGATACGGAGTTTGAGAAATTCGTAGTTGTCAAGGTTGCCGTGGCTTGCCAGGCAATCAACCCGGTGCAGTTCGAGCTCGTCGTCGAAGGTTGGACGCGCCAGGAAGCGCTTGAGGCGCGAGACGCGCATATTCTGGACATCCTTGAAGACCATGTGATTTTGGACCATGGCTGTGGTTGCCTCGATCTCCTCATTCGAAAAACGCAGCCGCCGCATGATTTTCTCGGTCATTTGCGCGCTCACCGATTCATGCCCGCTGAAGCGGATGCGTCCGGTGTGGTCGCGTTCCATTGTCGGTGGCTTGCCCAGGTCATGGAAGAGTGTTGCCAAGGCCAGAGGCACGGAGGCCTCAGCGGGCAGGAGCGCAAGCATAAGCCGCGTGTGGACGAACACGTCGCCTTCTGGATGGAAATCCGGCGGCTGTTCGCAGCCTTTTAGGGAAAGCATTTCCGGCAGGATCTCCGCCATCAAGCCGCTGGCATCCAGTAGGTCGAATCCGCGTAGCCGTTGAGGGGAGGCAAAAATCTTGACCAGTTCGTCTCGGACACGTTCGGCGCTGACGTCGTGAATGGTCGCGACCCCGGCGCAGAGCGCATTCCAAGTGCCAGCCTCGATGGTGAAGTCGAGCACGGTGGCGAGACGCACCGCCCGCAAAAGGCGCAACTTATCTTCAGCGAAGCGCTCCGTGGGATTTCCGATCGCGCGCAGAGTGCGGGTCTCGAGGTCCGTGCGCCCGCCGACAAAGTCCAGCACTTTTCCTTCGATCGGATCGTAGAAGAGGCCGTTAATCGTGAAATCCCGGCGCTTGGCGTCTCCTTCCGGAGAGGTGAAGGTCACGGTTCGGGGATGGCGGCCGTCGAGATAGGTCCCATCAGAACGGAAGGTCGCCACCTGGTAGTCCCGGCCCTCTTCAACGACGAGAACGACACCGAACTGCGCGCCCACGGGAATGGTTCGCGGAAAGAGCGCCTGAACCTCTTCGGGCCGGGCAGAAGTGGCGATGTCGAAGT
>DATDKN010000147.1:0-4623 GCA_036519995.1 Terrimicrobium sp.
CCCTCGCCAACAGCAATATCAATGTGGGCGGGAAAGTCATCGAAGAGAATGGAATGGAGTTTGTCGTGCGCGGCATCGGACTGGTTAGCAGTCTCAATGATCTTCGACGCATCGCTGTTCGTTCTCAAGCCGGCCTTCCGATCTACCTCGAAGACATAGCTGAGATTTCGATTGGAGGCGACTTTCGGAGAGGCGCGCTAGACGTGGATGGCCGCGAGGTAGTCGGCGGGGTGGTCGTGATGCGCACTGGCGAAAACGCGATGCAAGTAATCGAGCGTGTCAAAGAGAAGATCGCGCAGATTGCGCCGAGTCTGCCCCCAGGCGTCACCATTGTGCCCTTCTACGATCGCAGCGACCTGATCGAGCAAACCATCGAGACGTTGCGCCACGCGCTCATCGAGGAAATCGCCCTCGTCACGTTAGCGCACATCATCTTCCTCTGGCATTTTCGCAGCATCCTCATCGTCACGCTTCCTCTGCCGATTTCCATTCTCATCTCGTTCATCTTGATGCAGGCGTTTGGCATTACCTCCAACATCATGTCGCTCTCCGGTATCGCCATCGCCATCGGCGTCCTGGTCGACGCCGGCATCGTCATGACAGAGAACGTGATCCGGCATTGCGAAGAGGTTGAAAAGAGTCCAAGTGGTAAGGGGTGGTCGCGCCTAGAAGTCATTCGCCGCGCGGCGCATCAAGTCGGGCGCCCAATTTTCTTCGCCATGGCGATCATCATCCTCGCATTTCTTCCAGTCTTTGCGCTGACCGGGCAGGAGGGGAAACTTTTCCATCCTCTTGCGTTCACCAAGACCTTCGCGATGATCGGCGCGACCTTACTGGGCGTGACCCTTGTCCCGGTGCTTTGCACCTGGCTGGTGCGCGGACCATTTCGCGCCGAGAACGAAAACCTCGTCATGCGTTTGTTGATGTTGCTCTACCGTCCAGCATTGGACTTCGCCCTCCGGCACGGACTGCTGGTGCTGGCCGCCGCAGCGGGTTTGCTGGCGTGTGCCCTGCTCCTTGCCAGTCGGATTGGCAGCGAGTTCATGCCACCGCTCAACGAAGGTAGTCTGCTCTTCATGCCTGTGCTTTTGCCGAGTACTTCGCTCACCGAGGTGAAGCGCATCATGGCTTGGCAGGATCGCGTTATTCGCACTGTTCCGGAAGTTGAATCGGTCGCGGGAAAACTGGGACGCGCGGATACGCCTACTGATCCGGCCCCAGTCGAGATGATCGAAACAACCATTATGCTCAAGCCCGCCGAGTCGTGGCGAGCGGGAGTCACCCGGGAGAAGATTATTGCCGAGCTTTCCGAAAAGCTCAGCCTTATCCCGGGCTACGTGCCTGGATTTTTGCAGCCGATCGAGAACCGGATTCTCATGCTCAGCACCGGAATTCGGGCCCAGGTGGGTATTAAGATCCTTGGGTCCGATCTAGAGACTATTCAGCAGGTCGCCTTCAAGATCGAGGACCTCGTGCGTCAGGTGCCGGGCGCCATGGGTGTGGCCGCCTCGCGAACCCAGGGGAAGCCCTATGTGGAAATTCTGCCTGACCGCCTGGCGCTCGCCCGGTATGGGCTGAGCATCCGAGATCTCATGGACGTCGTTGAGATCGGGCTGGGTGGTCAGCACGACGATTGAAGGTCGCGCGAGATACCCGATTCAACTTCGTCTCGCGCGCGACGAACGCGAGGACATCGAACAACTTGCCAGCATCTTGGTTCCCACCAGGGAGGGGTTTAGCGTCCCGCTCGGGCAAGTCGCCTCGGTGCGGCGTTCCAGCGGGGCAAGCGAGATCGCCAGCGAGGATGGATTGCTCCGCGTCTTTGTCCAAAGCAATGTCCACGGCCGGGACCTGGGGGGACTCGTGAAGGAACTCCAGGAGCGCATCGCGCAGACCATCGCTCTGCCTCCTGGGGTTACCTTGAAGTGGAGCGGACAGTATGAAAGCCAACTCAGTGCTCAGCGAACGCTGATGCTGATCGTGCCGGTCGTTCTTCTCATTATTTTCATGTTGCTGACCGTGGTCTTTCGTTCCGTCATGGAGGCAGCGCATGTGATCCTGGCAATTCCCTTTGCGCTTACCGGTGGGGCGCTTCTTCAATATTTGCTGGGATACAACTTCAGCGTGGCGGTCTGGATTGGCTACATTGCTCTCTTTGGAACCGCGATCCAGACCGGTGTGGTCATGGTTGTCTACCTGGAAGAAGCCTTAAAAAAGAAGCGGGAGGAAAAAGGCCATGCTTTCAACCTTCAGGACCTTAAGTCCGCGGTCATCAAGGGTGCGATGCTGCGGTTGAGGCCGAAGGTCATGACGGTCAGCACGGTGATTGCCAGTCTCCTGCCGATCATGTGGAGCACGCGGACCGGCGCGGAGGTCATGAAACCGCTGGCCACTCCAGTCATTGGGGGCATGCTTAGCAGCCTCTTGCATGTCCTCATCGTCACACCCGTGATCTTTTATTGGCTGAGACGCAGGGCCTTGAGAGTTTAGCAGGACCAAGTTTTTTTCTGAAACGCGGGAGAAAACGCTTGGCGAATGCGGTCAAATGCGTATCGTAGCCGGCGATGCTCGCCCGCTGCGCCTTAGCCGTGGTCCTTTTTGCGCCTGCTGCCACAGCTGCGGAGAGAGCTCCTTTGATGACAAGGACGACTCTTGTGGCAGCGGCCGTTGAGAGCGCCACCGACAACATCGGTTCCGGGTGGTGCGGCAGGGGGATGCTCTCCATTCTGAGGAACGCGGGTTTGGGGAGAGGCCTGGCGGGAGGCAACGGACAGGACTGGGAATTGATCCTCGGCAAGGCAGGCTGGAAGCCGCTCCGCTGTAGTTCACCGCATCGCGCGCCCCTCGGAAGCGTGCTCGTTTACCTTGGCGATGGCAGGGTAGGAAAGCGCCCGCGTGGCACCCCGGGAGGATATTATGGCCACGTCGAGATGGTTGCGCTTGGCCCCTCGGGGCAGCGTCTCTATGTCTCGGATAACCCACGCGCAGCACCGGGAGGCACGGTTCCCGATAATTTCACCGGTCGAGCTTGGGTTCCTCCAGGACGCGCGATCTGGAAGTTGCCTACCGTTGGAGAAGATATCGAGTCCATTCTTCAAGAACGAAAATCTCTCGCTCTGAAGCACTTTCATCGGACCGAGCAGGAACTCGCTTTGCTTAACCCGGCAGTCGACGGTAGAGCATCGTCAGCTCCGTAACGGGGATGAACGGGTTGTAGGGCGCCTCTACAAAATTTTTTTGAGCGTCCGGCGCACTTTACTCAGCGCCGAGTCCTATTTGACGCCCCCCGGCCGGCGCCCCACGCCGTGGGATCAGAACTGAAAGCGCCTTTCGAGGGTGTGGATCGGACCTTCGGGCGTGAGCACGCTCGAAAACAGGGCGAAGCCTGTAACCTTCCAGAGCCCGAACTCAGTCTCCGCATTGCGTCGCAGGAACGGCGATAAGGTCGCAACGGACACTCCGTTAAGCCGCCCAAGTGTAATGTGCGCGTGGAATGGTCGCAGGTCAGGCTCCAAACTCACCTGTAGGATTGCATCCTGGATGTGCTTGTGCAGCGCGAACAAATGAGGGTGTGCTTTTCCCAGTCCCGCCCACAGGACAGTCGGTCTGTTTCCTCCAAAAGTTCCGACGCCCTGGATGGGTAGGAAGAATGGCGGAACTCGCACGATCGCCAACGCCTCCTGAAGCCTCTCTTCCTGCTCTTGAGTGACACGGTCGAGAAAACTCATGGTAGCGTGTAACTGCTCCTTGTGGAGCCATCGAAGACCTTTGATCTTGGGATCCAAGGCGGCAAGCACGGCTCGACAGCTTTCCGGCAGCTCCAGCGCGACAAACAAGCGCTTTGCCATGGCAAAAATTAGCTTTCTCGCTCTCAGTCGCAAGAAGTCTCGCTCCCGTGCGATAGGCGCCGTTGCCGCGCGCGGCGCCGCTTAAAACCGCTACGCCAATTTCATCCTCGAGATTCTGCACTTGCCTGCTGAGCGCCGGTTGCGCGACGCGGAGTTGTCAACTGGGTATTTGGCGTTTTCCAGGACGCATGTAGCCTATTCGTGTGGGCGGAGAGCCCGAAAGATTGGAAGAATATGAACACAGATAACAAACTGGCAGGTAAGGTGGCCGTCGTGACTGGCGCATCCAAGGGTATTGGCGCTTCCATCGCGAAACATTTGGCCGAGGCAGGCGCATCGGTGGTTGTCAACTATGCCTCCAGCAAGGCCGGCGCAGACAGGGTAGTTGAAGAGATCACCAGCAAGGGCGGCAGGGCAGTCGCCGTTCAGGCAAACGTGGCAAAGAAACCTGAAATCGAGCGGCTGTTCGCAGAGACAAAAAGAGCCTTCGTCCGGTTGACATTCTCGTCAACAACGCGGGGGTGTATGAGTTCGCGCCGCTTGAAGAGCTCACGGAAGAACACTTCCATCGGCTTTTTGACCTGAATGTTCTTGGGTTGCTCCTCAGCAGTCAGGAGGCCGTCAAGCAATTCGGACCGAAAGGTGGCAGTATAATCAATATCGGTTCTGTCGTGAGCACGGCGGCACCTCCCGACGCCTCCGTCTACAGCGCTAGCAAGGCCGCCGTGGATGCGATAACGAAATCGCTCGCAAAAGAACTGGGCCCCCGAACATT
>DATDKN010000148.1:0-5630 GCA_036519995.1 Terrimicrobium sp.
CGAGCAGCGGATCGCTCGCCTTAAGGTGGCGACGTGGATCGAGAGGGTAGCCGATATCAAGGATGCTTGGTCAGAAGAGGGAACAATCGACGTAGCGGTGGCGCGGCAAAAGGGCGAGCGATGGGCACTGATCCTCGATGAATGCATGCGCAGAAAGGCGAGGATGGCCTCATCGACATGCTTGTCACGCTGAAGTGTGTTGAATGGCAGGAGCGAGTCTCGGAGAAACTCGGCGAGCCACTTAAGCCGAGAAGCTGGACCGAATGGCTGCGTTCGTGGATGCCTTCGTGGCTGCCTACATTTTGAACCGATCGACCGGCTCGATTGGCACGTCCGCTAGTGGCACTTAACAGACATGCCGATCGCGTTGGCGAATGTCTGCTTTGAGGGGAAGAACGGACAGGACGCGGACGTGTCAGTATGTCCGCTACTGACCCTTAGCAGACGTCTTTAGTTCGGTTTCGCAACCCTTCCTTCAATTTCAGAATCCACATCGCTTGCTGAGAGGAGCGTCGAATGAGGCCGACATTAGAAATTGCTGCGACTGCGCTCTTTCAAGGGGTTTAGAGTGCTCGTTACAGCGAAAGGCAAAGGAATGAGCACGACCGCACCGGCCCAATAGGTCACGGGCCTCCGGCTCAAGCTCCCGCCCCGCATCGCGGCCAACCCCGAGGGCCATGGGCCTGCTTGGCGCGGAGGTCCGCCTTATGTCGCGACGAAGTCGTGCCATTCAGCCGCTCACAGGTTTGCCTCTGCCACCGCGCGGAATTCGAACAAGGCTCGGGCGTCATGCGAAACACATTGATAGCACTTTGGAGTGGCGATTTTCCGCTTGGCCAAGCCTTTTGGCACTACGCCATCGCCTATGGCACCATCGCCAATATTTTGGCGACGGCGGCCGCCATCGCTGCGGTCCTCGCTGGCCTGCCCGACGCTGTCGCCATCGGTCTCCATTTCCTTCCGCTTCCCTACGTCGTTATGGCCGTCGTCGGCGTTTGGCGCAGCGCCGACAAATACCGAGGGGACCCGACGTGGGCCGGCATCGCCAAAGCGGCGGTGATTGTCTGGGGTGCTTTGATGGTCTTCGTCTGAACGAAGAGCAGATATCGCTGCGGCGGAAGCGGGTTCTGGAAGCTGACACTCTTCGGCATTGGTTTCGCGGACGGATTGGCGGTGCGGCATTGGTGGCCGGCGTCTTCGTCACCTCCTCGGGTGCAGATCCTCCGGCAGGCCGTTGGGGAGCTGTGCAGTGTCGAGGCCACGACCTAACTTCCTACTGCGTCGCGTAGGTCGACGTCGTGCCGTCCTTCTTCACGGCATAGACCGTGATTGGTCCGTCCTTTGGGCCCTCCATCCCGGGAACGCCGCTGGGCATGCCGGGGATGCTGAGACCAACGGTGTCCTGTGGCCTCTCAGCCAGGAACCTCTTGATAATTTCGCTGGTGAGGTGGCCCTCAAAGACGTAGCCGTTGAGCTTGATGAGATGGCAGCCTTGGAAGTCCGCAGGCACCCCCGCATCAACGCTCATGCCTGCCAAATCCTTCACGGACATGATCTCTAGCTCGAAGCCGTTATTGCGCAGGTAGTCTGCGTGGGCCTCGCAACATTCGCACTGCTGCTGCTTGTAGAGCGTTCCCTTCAGGGTCAGTGCGAGGGCCGAGTTGGACAGGAAGGCGAGCGCCAGCACGGCAAATATTCTGAGTGCGTGGTTCATCCCGAATTCTCCTTTACGGATGCAGACGGATAGCACAGGTAGCGGTCCCAGTGATCGCAATTGCAGCACAGGACTTTGAGGCCCTCCCCCGCCGGCCACCGGTCAGCAGAGCCCATCGGCGGGAGCTTTCAAATTCGGAGGGCAGACCTAGAGCATTAGGCCATTGTACATCGGCGCATCAGCTCAAGCGGTCACTCGTATTCAGGCTGGAGTTCCCCCAACCAGGCTTGGACAGTCGCGAGGAGATGGGGATCAGGACAGTGAGGACAACTCAATTCGGTGCGTTCACGCGGCAGACCCGCGAAGCTCCTTGCATCCATGTCGAGCCCCGTATCAACCAAGTTGCCGCTCGTGGGACATACAAACTTCAGCACAGCCATCGCTACCTTCACACAATCTATTGCAATCAAGCCCGCTTGCGTGCTCGCCAAAAGGTGTGAGGGGAAGATTTCCTGTGAGACGATGCCTCACCACGCGGCGCTGCGGTTATCTCGGTCCGCCCTCAAATTCGCGCTGCCACTCAGTCACCCATGCAGCCATTGCGGCTTCTCGCGACGCTTCCACAGTTGGCCCTCGACCGACGGCTTCATGGCGCTCATCGAAGATTTTCGTCTCGAAAGCTCGTCGCCAGAGCAGAAGTTTGTCTCGCAAAGTCCGGCGGAGGCGGATTGTCTCAACCTGGGTTCCCATAAGCCCAGATTGACTCCGGCTCATGACGAAAAGATTGCACGATCCACAGAGCAAAATGCTGGACGGTGTGACGCGGAGTCAACTAAGCCGCACTTATCGGCTCCCATTGGGTACGAATATCAGAGCAGCTCTCTCTCCACACTGTTCTCATCATGTCGAGCACGTCGCCGTAACGATAGACGTCTCCGCTAGGCAGCCTCTGCCCGATGTCCCCCGTCCACACAATGATGGAGTCACCGGCCAGCGCGGTAAATTCTGCTCCGGTAGGAATATGCACGACCGCAGTGTCTTTGATCTCGAACTGGGATCGGTTTACTGGCGTGTGCATGTCCCCCACCTTTTGCAACAAAGCTGCAGTGATTTGCTTGCACATTGGTAAACAAAATGAGGTTGGTGGAAATCGGGCTTAGAGCGGAAAAGAATCGGACGGAATTTTGGTCGCAGTAGAACGAAAAGCGTGGCTCGACGAAGCGCGGAGGAGCAACGGAGTGAAAGCAGAAAGCGAGTCGAAACGGTGACCCACCCCAGAGAAGCAATAGCCTACCATGAAGCCGGACACGCCGTAATCTCGATGAAGCTCGGCTATAGGTGCCTCCACGTCACCATCATCCCTGACGGCGACAGACTAGGACACGTCTGTTGCGAAGACCCTCTGTTTGGAGAGCACAACGACAAGATCAAACACGCCCTGAAGGTGCTCATTGCAGCGAGCCTTGCTGAGAGCAAGCACATTGGGTCACGGACGTGGGGTGATGCCGAAGACCGCGTGAAGGCAACAAACCTCGCACTGTTGGCTGCTGACCGCGACACTGAGCGCGCCGAAGCTCTCATCAACGAAATGATCGACGAGGCACGCAAGCTCGTGGAACAGCATTGGCCAGACATTGAGAAACTAGCAGAGCAGCTTCTGGAAGAAGGGAGGGTCAACTTTTTGCGGCTCAAAGCCACGGGTTCAGAAGCCTCCGACTCCCCGTGACAAAGGGGTGCGTGAGCCGCAAACGCCGCACCAGGGCTACCATCAGCGCTCGCGCACCCCCAAGAATGTCTGGAGTTACCCCAAGAGCAGACATTTACGAGCGCGGCACGTATGTCCGCTAATGACCCATAGCGGACATTGGCAATGATTTAACGCCAACCTCGACATACGCTGCCCTAGGGTCAGCACTTCAGTTTCCTAAAAGTCTAATTATGCTGCCCACAATGTCGTCGCCTGCAGCATCATCCCATGGCGCTTGGTTACCGGGCGGCAGGGGAGCTTCAGGGACCTTCTTGGCAATGCTCGGGTAAGCAAAGCCCATACTATCGCCAAACAGCGCGGTCGCCATACGTGCATCATGGCCATATAGGTCGCCAAAGTTGGACATCGACCCGTCGTCATTCACCCACAAAGTGAAATACGTGATGTGAACTGGAATCTTGTGCCTCAGCGCAACATGCTGGTCGTAACCGTTCTGGATCGCCGATTCCACGCGTGCCGCACTCCAACCCTGGTCATAGTCGAGCAAAATCGCAGCAAGCTCGTCCGGATTCTGCACGCGCACACAGCCATGGCTCTCTGCCCGAATCGCTTTGGCGAACAATTCCTTCTGCGTGGTGTCGTGCATGTACACATCGTGCTTGTTGGGAAACACGAATTTGACCCTGCCCAGCACGTTGTCTGGCCCGGGAGGTTGGAAGATCTCGAGATTGCGGATGTCGACGTGATTCCAATCGATCGTTCCAGGATCGACTTCCTGGCCGCCATATCTGATACGAAGGCCATGCCGCCGGAAGACCGAGGTGTTCCAACCTCCGCCGCCGAAGAACCAAGGTGCTTCTTCGCCGAGATAAGGCCTGATCTCCTCGACCTTGATCGAGGTCGGCACGTTCCAATAGGGGCCGAACACGACCTCCTGCATCTCGTCGGAGAAGATGGGGGTCTGTGTATCGGGCTTGCCTACAACCACGCGGCTCGCCTGGATGACCGTGCCATTCTTGATCACCCGCGCTATGAACTCCGGCACGTTCACGTGTACGTAGAGCGAACTAAGATCGTGCGGTAGCCAGCGCCAGCGCTCCATATTCAGCAGGATCAGCCTTTGCGTGGCTAACTTCTCTTGCGCTTGACTTTGCTTATTAAGTGCCCGCCGCGTGCTTGCGCCGGCGATCCCGTCAGGAGCAATGCCATGCTCCGTCTGGAAGCTTCTTACGGCCTCATGAAGCAGCTCGTCGTAGAGACTCTCGTTTCCGTCGTCTGAGGATACTTCAAGCCGCTTTCTGAGCACGGCAACGTGCGCATGCTCGACACCCTTCTTGAGCACCGGACCCTCGGGAATAATGATGCTGGGTTTAGGAGTTTCTGCCTCGTGCCTTATCTCAAGCAACTTCTGGCGAAGGGCCTCAAATTGCGGCTGACTCGGGTGAAAGCTCCGCAAATAGACTGCGGGATCCGCCCGACTAGCCATCGTATCCAAGATCTCCAAAGGATCGGGCAGGGCAAGCGTAGGATCAAGATTCTTTGTTAGGCGTGCAGGTTTTATCCTGCCGCCACGCGCATCTTGCGCGTAGCGAAGCACGGCCAAACTGATCCTGACCTCGGCGTCGGCCAGCCAATCGACCGAGGTATCGTCACCGGGACTGAAGCCGCCGGGCTTTGGGAGTTCATAGTCGGCAGCGTGAAGGCCATACTCATCTGCTCTGGCAATTTCTTCCATGACCGACTTTGCTCCGTCGGTAAGGCCGTTGTCGTCAACCCAGAGAAGTGGCTTCGTCGGAACTGAGTAGTACTCGACAATAGTTCCTTGCTCGCGTTTCCGCCGCTCGCTAGCGGTGAGGGGCGTGGAAAAACGGTTCTGAATGGCAATGCGGATGGGTTCTATCCGGGTGATTAGCGTCGTGGGTGCGTTGGGCTCGGCCGTGTCCGGGTGTGCGCTGGCGCGGTATACGGTGTCAATTACTGGGGGCGCTTCTCGCTTGCCCGAAAGGAAAGCGAAGCCCGCTGCAGTTATTAGGGCGACCACCAAGAGAGCGCCACCAAAGATGACCCACTGACTACGACCGGCGAATTTTGGTTTTAGAATGAGACCACCGGCTCCGGGTGACTTCCACAGCAACGCTCTGGTCTGCCTAAGCCAGTTCCTAACAATTATGTTGGAGGTGTTCGCGTGCCTCAGCATATGAGTAGTTGCGCGCGACGCGATCAGCGGAGCGCGTCTCAATATGGATGCGATAGTCGGTGCTCGATGGC
>DATDKN010000149.1:0-8985 GCA_036519995.1 Terrimicrobium sp.
TGATCTGGTCGTCATCGGCAATGCGATGACGCGCGGAAATCCCGCGATCGAAGCCGTTCTCAACCGAAAGCTTTACTACCTCTCATTACCGGAGATCCTCAAGGAGTTCTTTCTTCGTGGTCGCCACAACTTGGTCGTGACGGGCACCCACGGAAAGACGACCGCGACTTCACTGCTGGCCTGGATTTTCGAAAGCGCAGACTTGGAGCCGAGTTATCTTATCGGAGGCATTCCGGCGAACCTCGGCCAAGGTGCGCGCCTCAGAGACTCGAAGTACTTTATTATCGAAGGAGACGAGTACGACACTGCGTTTTTCGACAAGCGATCCAAGTTTCTCCACTATCTTCCCGAACTGGTAATCGTAAACAATATCGAGTTCGATCACGCCGACATTTATCGCGACCTCGAGGAAATTAAGACCAGCTTTCGAAGGTTGCTTAACATCGTCCCCACCGAGGGGATGGTCTTGTTGAACGCGGACGATCCAAATTGCGTGGAGGTGGCGAAACAGTGCCCTGCGCCGATCGTTGAAGTTGGTTTCTCTGAAAACGCCGGCAACCAAATTCGTAATGCGCGCCATCACCAGGGAGTCTCCAGCTTCGAGCTATTTAACGCCACCTTTGAAGTCCCCTTGATGGGCAATTTCAACATACACAACGCCGCGATGGCGGTGTCGGCAGCGCATTTCTACGGGGTGCCGGTGCCAAAGATCCAGAACGCGCTGGCAGCATTCATGGGCATCAAGCGTCGGCAAGAAGTCCGGGGCGAAGTCAACGGGATCACGATCATCGACGATTTCGGCCACCATCCAACGGCTATTCGCGAGACTCTCGCAGGCCTGCGCGACCGCTATCCAAACTCTAGACTTTGGGCAATTTTCGAACCGCGATCGAACACCACGCGTCGCTCCGTCTTCCAACATGAGCTTCCGAACTGCTTTGCGCAGGCCGATGGTGTCTTTCTTTCGCGTGTCGCCCGAATCGAACAAATTCCCGAAAGAGAACGACTCAACCCCGAACGTGTCGTCGCCGACATCGTGGCCGCAGGAAAGCCGGCCTTCTACGAACCTACCGCCGGACACATCGTCGATAAGCTTACCCCTCTGGCAAGATCGGGAGACGTCATCGTCGTCTTCAGCAATGGCGGATTTGATGGGATCCACCATAAGCTTCTCGAGCGTCTCGCGCAGAATGGCTAGTCTGCCAGTTTCTGGTATTCCGGATGTCTTTGCAGAACGCGCGCGACATAGCTGCAAAGCGGAACAACTTTTAGATTTTCCCGGCGCGCGACATCGAGTCCGAAGAGCACGACCCTTTCGGCCAGGCCGTGCCCTCGAAATTGAGCCGGCACCTCCGTATGGGTAAACAGCATTTGGTCGCGCTCCCTGCGATATTCGGCCACGGCGAGTTGCCCGCCGACTTCCATTTCGAAGCGGCCTTTTGATTCGTTGTGAACTACCGGAGAGGTTGGGATTTCCTGCGGCATTGGAACTTAGATGGTCAATTTTTGTCGAATCTTCCGAAGCGCCCAGATGCCCAGAACGACCGTGAAGAGAAAGAGCGCCGTTAGGTGAAGAACGGTTTCCCCAAGCGATCCGCGGCCCCATGCGGCCATTTGCAGGAGCCGAACCCCGTGATAAAAGGGAGAGAAGTGCACCAGCACGCCTAGGATGGGACGATCAGTTAAGGGAAAGAAAACACCGGACAGGAAATAGATTGGTGCGATCAGGAAGGAGTATACGGTTTGAAATTGATTGATATTGCGGACATGCGCTGCGGCCAGCAAACCAATCGCCCCGCACGGGACAGCCAGCAATCCGCCGATGAATGGAAACATGAAGATGGACCAAATATTCGGCAGTAGTCCCATTACCGCCAGCGCCAGACCCACTCCAGCTGCCATCAGCGCCGCCCGAATGAACACCCAAAGAAATTCTCCGATCACCACCTCGCGCACTCCAATGGGTGTAGTCAACATCGCCTTGAAGACCGACTCAAAAGTCATTCGGACGTAAAAGCCGTAGCTGCATTCAAAGAAAGCGGTAAAGAGCGCCGTGGTGGCCACCATTCCAGGCGCCAAATACTGTGCGTAGCTGTGTCCATCGATCTGGCCGATGAAAGGGGAAAGTCCCATTCCAAGCGCGGTCATCATCAACGCAGGATCGGCAAGCGTCGGTGAAATATTCGCCAGAAAGTCCTTGCGATAGACAATCCAATTGCGAACGACAACATGCCAGGCCAGGCGCAGGGACACGTGAATCTCACTCATTGTCGTCGAGTTCTCTGCCGGTGAGCTTTAGGTAAACGTCTTCGAGATTGCAGGGACGGATTTGGAGAGCTTGAATTCCGGAAGCTTGCTGCAGGCTCATCAGATCTTCGATTCGCGGCGCGCGAATGCAGCATTGCCGGCCCTGATGGAACAAATCCCAATGGGGCTGCATGTGCGCACGAAGGATCTGCTCGCGATCCGGCGAGAAAATACCTACATATCCCGGGGCTTCTCTCGCGATGAGCTCTCGTGGAGCGCCAGTCCCGACGACAATGCCGCGATTGAGAATGACGATGCGGTCGCAGAGAAGCTCCGCCTCATGCATGTAATGTGTGGTCACCAGAGTCGTCTTACCCGCCTGCCTGTAAGAGAGCACCTTCTCCCAAAGGAGATGCCGAACCGTCGGGTCGAGTCCGGTGGTCGGCTCGTCCAGGATGAGTAGCTCAGGGTCGGAGAGAAGTGCACGCACAAATGCCAGCCGGCGTTTCATGCCGCCAGAAAGACTCCTGATGGCCGCGTCGCGTTTGTGATCCAACGACATATGAGTAAGAAGTTCTTCAATCCGCGGAAGGGCAGCAGTCTTGGAAAGACCTTCAAAGCGGGCGTAAAGACGCATGTTTTCAAGAACCGTTAGTTCCTCGTCGAGCGCGTTTTCCTGGGGAACTACGCCGAGGCGTTCTTTGATGCGGCGGGGCTCGAGGGCAGGATCGTAGCCGAAAACGTTGAGTTCTCCCCCGCTCCGTTCGACGACTCCATACAGACAGCCGATAAAGGTGGACTTCCCGGCGCCGTTTGGGCCCAGTAAGCCCACACATTCTCCCCTCCGCACATCCAGGTCGAGCTTGTCGATGGCTACGAACTCACCAAAGCGCTTCGTCACCCCTCGGGCATGGATCGCAGCGGCCTCAACCGGGCGCGTGGATGATTTAAGCTCGCTCGAAAGTACGGACATCGGAGATTACTCTTCTCGACAACCGTGGAATCTTCCAGCCGGAGATGGTGGGATTTTCTATAGCGAGGCGATCGTTCATTGCTTCGCTTCAAAAAAATTCCGCGCGCACGCGCTCGCGTTCATGATCAATCTGCTCATCGGTGGCTCCCAACTGGCGCATAAGAAACGCTGTCATGGCCAGGGCCACTTCCCCCTCACTTGAGAAGACAGCATTCGCACCGGCCTCGCGCAGCTTCTGGGACTCCTTCAGATAGGTCGCGCGAGTCAACACGCGAATATTCGGATTTAGTTCCCGGGCCGCTTTCACGATGGTGTCGGCCGGCGCGCTGGACGCAGCAATGATAAGTCCGTCTGCGTGCTCGATTCCCGCGTGGTGGAGTACCTCCCGCAAGGATGCATCTCCATAGACAGCCGATTCTCCCAGTGCACGAAACTCTTGGACTGTCTCCAAGTTCATTTCGATGACGACTACTTGGATGCCATTATCTTTGAGAATTCGGCTCAACGTTTGACCGACAGGTCCGTAGCCCACGACGATCACGCGGTGGGCCGCCTCATCGATCTCCGGCATTTCCTCGGCTGGCAACGCTTTCGCCTCCACCGCAATTCCCATTCTCTCGAGCCATCGAACAGTTGGCTGGATGCACTTGTAGAGCAGAGGGTTTAGCGTGATTGAGACCACCGATACAACCACCAAGGCGTTGGTGGCTTCCGGCGGCAAAATGTTAAGCCCCGAAGCCAAACTTGCGAGGATGAACGAGAATTCGCCGATCTGAGCAAGCGCTACCGCGACTGAGAGCGCTGAACGGAGAGGACGGCGAAACAACAAGACGACCACGATCGCCGCCAATGGCTTTCCGAGAATGACAATGCCCAGTGTCGCCAGAATTAAGGGCCAGTCTTCTGCAAGTTTGTAAGGATCAAAGAGCATTCCTACAGAAACAAAGAACAAGACGGCAAAGGCATCTCGCATGGGGAGCGCCTCCGACGCGCTGCGCGCGCTAAACTCCGATTGGCCCACGATCATCCCGGCAAGAAACGCACCCAGCGCCATCGATGCACCGAACAACTGTGCCGAGCCCACCGCGATACCCAACGCGAGCACAAGGACCGCCAACGTAAAGAGGTCACGCGAGCCGGTCCGCGCTATGTAACCCAACAGCCATGGAATGATCCTCTGCCCGGCGACTAGTGCGAAGCCGATCAAGGCGGTCAGCTTGATTAGCGCCCAGGCAAAGGTTGCAATTACGCCCCTTCCATTCGAACCCTCACCGGTATCGAAGAGGGCAGGCAACAAGACCAGGACAAGAATGGTAAAGAGATCCTCAACAATCAACCAACCAATGGCGATATGACCGGTCGGAGTATGCAGGGCTCGATTGTCGGCAAGCACCCGTGTGAGCACCACCGTGCTCGCCACGGAAATCGCCATTCCAAATACAATCCCCGCAGTCCAGGACCACCCGAACATTCGCATGACGATCGCGCCGAGCGCAGTCGCTGCCGCAATCTGGACCACAGCCCCAGGGATGGCGACCTTTCGCACCGCGAGGAGGTCTTTCAAATGGAAGTGCAAACCCACTCCGAACATCAAGAGAATCACGCCGATCTCCGCAAATTGCGTCGCGATCTCCTTGTCCGCTACGTAGCCTGGGGTGAATGGTCCAACCAAAATCCCCGCCAGCAAGTAGCCCACGATCGGCGAAAGTTTCAGTTTTTGTGTGGCGAAACCCAGGCCCAAGGCAGCCGTCAACCCGCCGGTCAAGGTCAAAATCAGATCAATGTTGTGCGGCATCGTTGTTCTCTACCATTCATCGAAAATGGACGCCAAAGAATCCTCCCAAACGCCCGCTCGTCAGAAGTTTTTCGGACTTCAAAAAAATTGAACTAGTCTCCCTCGGCTTGCTTCGAGTGCGGCCTCACGTCGCCTAAGCAAAGCACCACCGCAACCCCGAGGTTAATGTGGGGAAAATTCCTCTTGCGCAGCGAACAAGGTTGAGAAAAGCTGAACAAGTTGTTCGCCTTGGTGCGAACGGCGCTGATTTTTCGACGGAACCCTATGCACAGTCTTACTCGCGAAAGTTAACTCATGCCGCGCATGAGAAATCCCTTTTCGCGTCCATCGTTGGATGGTCGGTTTCCCGCATGATGCCAGTGGCCGTTTTTTGCATGCAGTCGAAAGAAGAGCTCCGGAGTTTCGAGTATCAGGGAGCTGCTAGGAGGTTCAGATAAACTTACGGGATATCCGCGTTAACGAACGCATCCGTGCCCGCGAGGTGCGTGTGATCAATGGCGTTACCAACGAGCAAATGGGAGTCATGCGGATCGAGGAAGCTCTCCGGCACGCTCGCGCGATCGGCCTCGATCTGATTGAGGTTGCCCCAGGTGCCCAGCCTCCCGTATGCCGGATCGTCGACTTCGGAAAGTTTCGCTACGATCTCTCGAAGCAGGAAAAGGAGAAAAAGAACTCTTCAGGGAGGGTGAAAGAGGTCAAGTTCCGCGTAAACATCGACGAGCACGACTACCTTACCAAAATCCGGCACGCGGAGGAATTCCTCGACAAGGGCAACAAGGTGAAGATCCATTTGCAGTTCCGCGGACGGGAAATGGCCCATCAGGAGCTCGGCATGGAGGTGGTCAGTCGCGTCAAAAACGATCTTTTGACGATGGGCCATGTGGATATGGAGCCGAAACTCGTCGGCAAAGCCATCGGAATGACTCTTTCGCCTCTGCCTTCGAGCAAACGTCGGCGCAAATTCAGCAAGAGCGACGAAGAAACTCTCGAGGCTGAGTCGACTCCGTCGGACTCCGTTGAATAAACGCCGCCTGTTGCTCTTCGACATCGACGGCACGTTGATTACCTCGGGCGGCGCTGGTGAGGGAGCCTTGACCGATGCCATGCAGGAACGCTTCGGCATCCAGGAAGACCTCAACGGGATTACCATTGCCGGAGCGACCGATGCTCTCATCGCGCGAATGATGCTGGAGAAAAACGGGATCGCAGCCTCTGCGGAAAACATCACGGCCTTGCTCGACGGCTATCTTTCCTTCCTTGGGCAGCGCCTCTCGCGCCATGCAGGGTATGTCCTCCCCGGCATCATCCGTTTGCTTGATGCTCTCCGCGAGCGCAAAGACTGCGTGGTTGCTCTCTTGACGGGCAATCTGGTCCGCGGCGCGGAAATTAAGCTAAGCCATTACGGCGTCTGGGACTATTTCGAGTTTGGAGCATTTGCTGATGACCATCATGAGCGTAACGAACTCCCCAGATTCGCGTGCGCGCGTGCCTTGGAAAAGCACGGCGAGGAGTTCTCTCCGGAGAACATCTTTGTCATCGGCGATACGCCCCGCGACATCGAATGTGGCAAATTCATCGGAGCAAAAACCGTCGCCATCACAACCGGCAATTATTCGCGCGACCAACTCGCCGCCCACCACCCGGATTTTCTGTTTGAAGACCTTTCGGACACGGAGCAGGTCATCTCGGTGCTGCTAGGCGAGTAAGCACAAGCCCGCCCTTGCCGGATCACGGACGAATTGCCTCATCAAGGACCCGGATGGTTGCTTCGACATTGCGATCAATCGAATAGCTTTTTGCCAGCAACATGCAATCAGCCGCAGTCTTGGCGGGGTCCCTCGTTCTCCAAAACTCAAGTGCCGCCGCCAAGCCGCTGACATCGCCGGGATCGACAACGTGTCCATGCACTCCCGGCGTGACAATCTCGGAGAATCCGTTGGCGCTCGTCGTGACGACAGGGAGACCGGCCGCAATGGCCTCCAGGCAAGCGTTGGAAAAAGGATCGTAAATCGTCGGTAATGTGAAGACGTCGGCCGCGGTGTAGAGGGCGGGCAGGTCCCGGACCACACCCAAGAATCTGGCCCGTGCAGACCGAAATTGTCTGGTGTTTCCCCGCCCGGCGACCACCAAGAGCGTCCCGCCCCCGACCATCTCGACCGCGTCTATCGCGAATCGCAATCCCTTCCGCTCCCAACCTGTGCCCACAAAGAGAGCACAAAAGGCATCGTCTGGAATCTGCAGCCGACGACGTGCTTCTGCTCGGGAGATCCGGGGAATCGCCTCGCCAATCCCGTTTGGAACGATGCGGATCTTCGACTCCGGAAACTTGTGCCAGTGAACAATCTCGTCGGCCACCATCTTTGAGTTGGCAATCACTAAGCGTGTAGATGCAAACACCTGGCGTTCGAGGGCCAGAAGTGCCGGATGTTTGGGATTGAAGATTCGAAGCCGGCTCTTCCACGGGGATTCAAACTGAGACCTTCTTTGCAGCCAGGCCGCATGAACTCCGTCTCCAGCACGAAAAACGTCGCACCCTGGCACGCGGTCGAGACTGAGGACTACCTGCCCCGGTTTGCGTACCTGCTGAAAGGCGCGGGCGAACTCCAGCGGCTCAGTCACATTTGAGCGCACAAGGTCGCCAAACGCCCAACGGTCCGAGGGCCAGTCAGCCGTGGTATATAGAGTCACTTTGCATCCGCGTGATCGCAACCCGGAAGCTAAGCGAAGGAGATAAGCCTCGGCACCCCCAGTCGTCGAATAACCTCGCCGAACCAGGCCGATATCGAGATCTAGGGCTGCCGTCGTCACGAACGGAATTTGCTTTGTTGCATTTTGAGGATTCCGTATCAGAGAACAGCGCATGGCAGAGGAAGAATCAAGCGGGCGGGCTGTGCAGGACGCGCCCGTCGGCCTCCTGCGAGAGCCAAAGTCATTGCTCTATTCGGTCAATGCGCGCATCGGAGGCTACGGGCGGGACCTCAATGCACACGAGAGTCTTCTCCTCGCCGATGAACGCGGCTACCTCGGCAAGGCGATCGGCTACGAAAACCTCCAGCAGGACATCTCACCTCGCCACATCATATCTCTTCACTGGCATCCGGTGCGGCTGCTTTCGAAACAGCCTCCTGCTCTCTACGATGACGCGAAAAAGAAGTATGTCGACTGGGCTGCCTCGCGGCAGTTGAAATCAGGGAAGTACGACCTCTTTCACGGATGGTCAGGAAGTTCCCTGCGCTCGCTCCGAGTCGCGAAAAAGCGACGCATCCCCTCGGTGCTGGAGATCCCTCTCTGGCACATCGACAAGATGAGGCCGCAACCGGTGGAGACTTCACCGTGCGACACCGACCAGCGCGTGACCGGAACGCTGCTGGAACGGGTATTCACGGTAACGACCCAGCAGATTCTCGAGGAGTACGACCTGGCCGATCTGTTGCTGGTCCCGTCGGAATGTGCCGCGAAGTCCTTTCTTGACGCGCGCGTTCCTGAGGAAAAGCCCTTCCTGCTCGGCGCCGGAGTTGATACCGAGCTCTTCCGCAACGATACCTCTTCGGAGTTGCCGAGCGATTTCTCAGCCGCACGCCCGATGCGCGCGGTCTATTGCGGTGCGCTGACTCGCCGAAAGGGCGTTCACGTCTTGCTCCAAGCGTGGAACAAATTGTCGCTTCCTCATGCGCAGCTTACGCTCGTTGGACCAGTTTGTGAGGACCTTAGGCCGAGCCTGGCGCAATTCGAGGGACCTTCGATCAACGTCACCGGTTTCCTGAGTTGTGTCGACGAGGTGTTTCGTCAATCGGACCTTCACATCTTTCCCTCCGAATGCGAAGGAAGTCCCAAGAGTGTCTACGAGGCCTGCGCCTCCGGATTGCCCCAGATTACAACCTTCCAGTCAGGCGATGTTGTCCTGAACGAGGTCAACGGGTTGATCGTTCCACCCAACGATATAGTGGCTCTGGCGAATGCGATTCGACGT
>DATDKN010000150.1:0-2527 GCA_036519995.1 Terrimicrobium sp.
GTTGATAAAACCGGGACCCTGACCGAAGGAAAACCAAGCGTTGTTAAGGTCGTGGCGCTGGCCCCTGGTCAGGAGAAAGAAGTCGTATCCCTGGCGGCAGCGCTCGAACAACGGAGCGAACACCCCTTGGCGAGCGCTGTCGTGCGCGCCGCCGGTCAGACAACATTCCCCAACGTGGAGCATTTCGAATCCTCTCCTGGCGGTGGCGTCCAGGGATCAGTGACAGGCAAGAGGGTCATGGTTGGAAAACGCGCTCTTCTGGAGAGATCGGACGTTCGCAACCTGCAGCAGCTTGATACGGTCGCGAACGAACTTCAGCACGAGGGACACACTGTCATATGGGTGGCCGTCGAGGAGGACCCCGCAGGTCTGCTGGCCGTTTCAGATCCGATTAAGTCCAGCACGCCAGAAGCTATCGAAAATCTGCATCGCGCCGGCCTCAAGATCATCATGCTGACGGGCGACAACAAGGAGACCGCCCGTCAAGTTGCCACCAGACTGCGGATTGACGAGGTAGTTGCCGAGATTACTCCTGCGGAGAAGCAGGCGAAAGTGCTCGAGTTTAAGACCCGCGAAGGCGTGGTGGCGATGGCTGGCGACGGTGTCAACGATGCTCCCGCGCTCGCCGCGGCTGATGTCGGCATCGCTATGGGCACTGGAACCGACGTGGCGATGCACAGCGCGGGTGTCACGCTCGTAAAAGGGGATCTTCGGGGCATCGTCCAAGCCATCGCCCTGAGTCGCGCTACCATGCGGAACATCCGACAAAATTTGTGGTTTGCATTTCTCTACAACGGACTCGGTGTCCCGATCGCGGCTGGTGTTCTCTATCCGTTCTTTGGCCTGCTGCTCAGTCCCATCTTTGCGAGCGCGGCGATGGCCTTGAGTAGCGTGTCGGTCATCGGCAATGCACTCCGGCTGAAAAGGGCTGCGTTATGAATGCATCGCGCCCGCGCTTCCTCGGTTGCCCAGTAGGCGGAAGTCCGCTGCATTTCGCGCTCGCGCTCGGTGGCATGGCCACGCTCTTGCTCGGTGGCGTTTCCTGCTCAAAGGCGCCGGAACCGGAGCGAAAGGTCAAGATGTATCAAAGTCCGATGCACCCCTGGATTACATCGGAGAAGCCCGGCAACTGCACGATCTGTGGAATGGCCCTTGTGCCGGTCTATGAGGGAGAGTCGGGCATGGAGGTCGATCCAGGCATTGTCGCTCTGAATCCTCGCTCTGTCGATGTGTTGGCCGTGACAACTGTTCCAGTTCGCCGGCTGGACCTAACGAAGTCACTGAGGTTTAGTGGGATTCTCGAAGATAATGAAAACATCCACCGCATTATCGCCGCATTCTACGACGGCAGAATAGATGAGATCTACGTGGAACACGTCGGGCAGCAGGTGGAGAAAGGCCAGCCTCTTGCGGCGATCTATAGCCCAGAGCTGCTTTACGTTGTTCGAGAATATCAAAACGCGGCCCGAAGCGGGGATCCGGCGGTGGCGAGAAATTCCGCGCAGCGCCTTGTTCAGTATGGGCTCAGCGCGGAGCAGGTGGCAACGTTAGCCAGACAGCCCGATAACGTTTACACGATTAACTTGCTGGCGCCGATCAGCGGCACCGTCTTGACCAAAAAGGCTTTCAAAGGCCAGTACATCAAGACGGGAGAACCCCTGTTCGAAATGGGCAATCTTTCGCGTCTCTGGTTTCATGCTGAAGTCTACGAGCGTGACCTGCCCGACATACGCATCGGTCAGAAGGCGACCTTGACTACACCTACTGTGCCAGGCCGTGAATTCGAGGGGACTGTTACCTTCATCGATCCGAACTTCGATTCGCGAACGCGCAGCACTAAGGTTCGCATCGAGGTGGACAATCCGCTCGTGAATGGCCAACAACACGGTCTGCCGCGCGTCCTGCCTCATCGCGCTTACGCGGAGGCCGAGATTGCGGCCAACTTTGGTGAGGCCCTCGTGATTCCCAGGTCCGCTGTGCTGCGCGACGGCAGACGCTCGGTTGTCTATGTGGAAAAATCTCCGGGAGCCTACGAACAGCGATCCGTCAAAACTGGGAGAGTTGGCGATGAGGGAATTGAAATACTCAACGGATTGACGGAGGGCGAACGGGTTGTAGCCCAGGGGAACCTGATGATCGACGCGGAGGCCCAATTGCGCGGGTCGGTTGCGGCAACGCAGTCGATGAGCGCCTTGAGCAAACCTGTAGGTGAAGAGTTCCTAAGACAACTCGCCCAGGTTTCCGAGGCTTTGGCCGCGGATGACGAAGTCGCCGCCGTCCAGGCAGGCCAAAAGTTGCAAGAGCTGGCTGTCTCGATTGACAACACAGGTGAGCCGCAGATCGATGGACTTATCGCGCAATTAAAGGCGATCCCCAAGATTTCTGCCGCGAACGATCTGAAAGCTCTCCGGCAGGCGTTCCTTCCCTGGAGCACGGCGGGCGCGGATCTCGCGCTTGCCCTCAAGCGGGGAGGGCAAGCTTCGGATGTCACGGTCTTCGAGTGTCCAATGACCGGCGACAGCTTTCC
>DATDKN010000151.1:0-2002 GCA_036519995.1 Terrimicrobium sp.
CGATTTGGCCGCCGGGAAGCTCCCACTCGTTTCGCTCGTTTTGCAACAAGATGACTCGCCCATCCGGCCCAATCGGAACACCTTTGATCGAGACTTTGAACATGAAATTCCAAACGTCGCCGAGGCAGGGAGGGATGTCCAGGCAGACTGGTGCCACGACAATCCTGGGACCGGAGGGCTCTTCAGATCAACGTCGATATACGCTATTCGACCTTCGTGGCGATCCACCAAGTCGTGCCTCCAGGATCCTTAACTCCTCCTCGCTTGTCTTCGTCCTGCTTCTTGATTGGTTCCTGCACCGATGTGGCTCCTGCCTCCAGAGCCTTCCGATAGATTTCATCGACGTCATGGACGTAGATGTGGACGTGGGCCGGGATAGATGGCCAATCCGGTGGGACCGGATCGGCGAGCATGATGACGGTATCATCGATGCGAACCTCGGCGTGCATCAATCGGCCGGATCCGTCAAGGAATTGCCGCAGCTCGACGGCACCAAAGATACGCTTTAGAAAATCAATAGTTGCACGCGCCCCGTTGACGATGAGATACGGAGAGACAGTGCTGTAATTGGTCGGCTTGAACTGTGCAGTCATTCTCGTTCAGGTTTGATCATTGGGAATTTAAGCTGCGCCCACGAGCGTCAACTGCCATTCTTTCATGGTTTGACTCCTCAGCTTGTGGTGTCGTCCTGACGACCTCTGAGTTGGTCCAATTCGCCACACCGTTGCCGCTTTAAACCAAATGCTTCGGCAACGCATCCATCATCTACGGTCGTCTCGCCTGCCGGAGCTTTGGGCTGCTCCCACTCGATCGGTGAGTTAGGGACTGCAAAGGACTACTTAGCACCCTGAACCGGAATATCGAAGTGCAAGACCTCTTCTCGCCTTCCCAGCTTCGTGTATAACGCGATTGCCGCTTCGTCTTCGATGCCGGTATCGGCTTGAACGAAGATCACAGAGGCGCGCCGCCTGGCAGCTATTTCTTTCAGTTTCTCAATCAAGGCCGTCGCAATTCCTTCCCGCCGATGGGCTGCTGCCACGGCGAGATCGTAGATGTAGATTTCGCTGCGTTCTTGCTCAAATTTTTTCAGCTCGTAAGCGGCGAGGCCGCCGATAACAACGCCACTCTTCAAGGCGACAAGCGCAATGAAAGCGTCGCCGCCGAGCAGACGCCTGAGATAGTCCGCACTTGGCGGGTTCGCAGTATAGGTTTCCACATCATTAAAAGCCTCGCCGAAGGTTCTCAGCAGGCGTTCCATCAGCGTGACATCATCCGGGGTGAGATGGCGAATATCTAAAACCATATTCTCCAAAATCGTAACGCCAGCGAAGGCCTGGCCAAGCCTGAGCTAAATGAGCCTCGGTGCTTTCAAGATCGGATTCCATTGCCTCCGTCACAGCGAGCAGTCATCCATCGTGTCGCACCGGAACATAGCACGAGCAGACTACACCACGCTCCGGGCTGGTTTCGAAGTGCTCCCGATATGAACCTGAGGGAGGTGGCGCGCTTGTCCAGCCTGCCGCCGAACCCCTTCGTTCTGCGGGTTGATTCGCGAAAGTTTTGTTGCCACTTCCTGTCTTGCTGTTGACATATCCGCCGTCATATCGGACGCCAATCCGCTACCCGGTGCACTCAGGCTATGCGCAATCCAATCGTCATCCGCAAGGCCCAAGCCCGCCGTTTCCTGCTGGCGCATCTTGGCCTGTGGCCGCCGCGCCAGCTGCGCGGCAAGCGAGGCGTGCTCGATTACATACGCCATGTGAACTGCATCCAATACGATCCCATCAATGTCGTCGGGCAAAACCCGCATCTTGTGCTGCAATCCCGAGTGCGCGGCTACAAGCCGGCGATGCTCGGTGCCCTGCTCTATGAGGATCGCAAACTTTTAGATGGTTTCGACAAACAGATGTCCATCTATCCGATCGAGGACTGGCCCTGTTTTGCCTACTACCGCGAGCGCATGGTCCAGCATTACATGGAAAGCGAGCACACCGCTACGGCC
>DATDKN010000152.1:0-2466 GCA_036519995.1 Terrimicrobium sp.
TGATTTATGTCTATGTCGAAGACGTGGACGCGGTGATCGAGCGAGCCGTGGCCGCCGGAGCGACGATTCTGCTGCCAGTGAAGAATCAGTTCTGGGGAGATCGCACGGCGCGGATTATTGATCCCTCGGGGCACGTCTGGACTGTCTCTACGCGCATCGAGGAGACTTCATCCACAGAGAGGGAGGAGCGGTGGTCCAAGACCGTCAAAGGTTGATCTCAGATGCCGCCTAACCATGCGCTGCAGCGAACCCGGCCATCGCGTCCAGGTTGCAATCCACGCCTCCCGCGGGCCGGGTCGCTGAGCTTGGGTCGTTAGACCTATGCAGCGCATCATAGCCGCTCTGCTACTCGCGGTGACCGTCACGGCGGCGGAGCGGACACCCGGGCCCGTTCCCGACGCCGCGTTGATTTCAGAGCGTCAGCTCATCACCGTGCTTGAGGGTGTCCCCAAGGAGGAATAGCCAGAGATTCGCTCTGTTTCGCTTGCATGGACCGGAGAGCGCGACAAAGCAGGAGGACGTTCTGCTTGCGTTCATAGAGGATGACGTATCTTTTAGAGTCATTCGGTGGAAAGGAGTGGGATGATGAAGTATCTCTTCGCGATCGCGGTTCTCCTGCTCGCGGCCTGCGGCTGGGCCGTTGGCGATACGGCCAGTGACGAACGCGAGTTAACGCAACTCGTCAACGATCTCAATGCGGCTATCGTCAAGCCGGACATCGCTTTCCTGGAGCGGGTCCTGGCCAAGGACTACGTCCATTATCGCCCGCACGGGAACGTCGAGACCCGCGCGCAGTACCTGGAGGATCGCAAGAGCGGGAGCGTGGATTTCGATTCGCTCGTCGCGGATGAGATCAAAGTCCGCGTCTACGGGGATACCGCCATCGTGACCTATCGCTCCACCGCCAAAGGAAAGGACCAAGATGGAACGATAGACGAGCAGCGTCGCTGGACCCGCGTCTTCGTTCGGCGGGACGGGCGCTGGCAACTGGTCCACTCCCAGGGGACAACGATCCAGAAGCCCTGAACGGGCGTGCTCGTACCGGGTCCAGTGTGAAATCTTCGATCCCTTTACAAGACCCAACGTGGAGCATCATGAGGTTGACGCGTATGCGGCCTAGCAATTGAAAGCATGCAAACATCATTTCTCGCTCGCGCGGTCGCTGATCTTGTGCCTCGTTAGGCCTATGAACGCTCGCATAGCGATGGCAATATTGCTTGCCGCTTGTCCATTCGTCACGGCGCTGGCCGACACGAAGGTCGTTTTACCACTATCAGCGTTTCGCCGATACTGGTAGAGATTTCCTCCTCGAGACGACGATTCCGGGCGATTTCAAAACGCTGGAAGGCATTGTATGGGCGTTGCTCACATTGTCAGCCCAGTGCCCGGATAAACATTTCTCGTCACCTTTTTTTTCCGATGCCATAAGCTCCAGCTCGCAAGGTGAAGGTGCACAGCCGCTCTACATGTAATTTCGCGGTTTACGGCGAGATGGCAGGAAGGTGGTTCTTCGCTTCATTGGTGAAGCCAATCGCTACCTCAACAACACGGCTGCCATTCAAGAATTAGTGAAAGATGCTTTAGAGGCAACCATCAGACTTCACACGCATAAATCTAGGACGGTTTACTATGAGATTGACGGCGAGATTGTCGAGGAATGGGATGCGTAACGAAGCTGGACGAATCTTATCCTAGCCTCGCGTCATTCGTAGCTGATCGGTACGCGGACCTGCGAGACTGTGCCGGGTTTAAACCGCCAGCTTTTGAATGTTTGGATGGTGAGTTTGTCGAGTAGCGGACTGCCGGTGCTTTGGAACATGGTTGCGTTGGTCACTGTCCCTGTCGCGGTATCAACGGTCACGACGCAAATACCGCTTCCGCTCAGGTTGCGGCGTTTCACTTCGTACGTGTACTCAGGCAACGGCGCGGTAATTGCCATGGATTGTGCCACTGAAAGCGACACCGGAACGGGCGCCGAAATGCTCGCTGCCGCCGGTTGCACAGCAGGTCGCGGCCGCTTTCTCGGCCGAGGTTTCCGCTCGGCAGGCACGGCGACTACTGCTGACACTTCCGCGGAAGGCACCTCCTCGGGCGGGGTCGCCGGTTGACTTGGTGGCATCGAGGCAGTGCTCCGATTGGGTTCGGGCTTTTTCTCTTCCGCCGGGGCAATTTGTGCTGGCACTTTTTCCGCAGCCGGTGTCTGCTCGGGTACAGGTGCAGTGTTTTGCTTCGGCGCCGTTGCGACCGTTTGCGACGTTGATTCGGCTTTTTTCTTTTTCGGTTTGTGAATTTGAATCATCTCGCCGGTCTGAAATTGATCCGGAAGATTCGCCGAAGTCGCTTCCTGAGCTCGACTCCAGGGCGCACCCGCGAAGCAAACACCAGTGCACACAACGACGACACTCACGATGCGGGCAGGCATGGCGAAAATGTCCTCCCCGTCTCAGGAAGGTCAAATCACGGGTT
>DATDKN010000153.1:0-5418 GCA_036519995.1 Terrimicrobium sp.
TTGTACGCTCGATCAAGTTCACCCGCTGCCGGAAACAGCGAGCTTTGCTCAGGGCGCCGCGCTGGGAATTCCGTACGCGACCGCGTATCGTGCAATGTTCCACCGCGGCGATGTGCGCAGCGGTGAAACACTGCTGGTGCACGGCGCGAGCGGAGGCGTGGGCACGGCTGCGGTGCAACTTGCACGCGGTGCGGGCATTAAGGTTTTTGGCACGGCCGGTTCTCCCGAGGGTCGCGAACTCGTTCGAGAGCTTGGCGCAGATCTGGTCTTCGATCACCATGACGCCGGCTATCGGCAGGCCATCTTGGAGGCCACGCAAGACCGCGGAGTAGATTGTATTCTTGAGATGCTCGCCAACGTTAACCTTGGGGCTGATCTTCAGCTGCTGGCTCCGCGCGGTCGGGTCGTTGTTATTGGCAGCCGTGGGAGTGTGGAAATAAACCCTCGCGATGCCATGGGTCGGGATGCGGACATTCGCGGAATGGTCCTCCTCAACGCACCGCGAGCGGAGCTGGGCGTAATCTACAACTCGTTAGGAAAGCAGCTCGCGGAAGGCCGCATCCATCCAGTCATCGGAAAAGAGCTGCCGCTCTCCTCCGCCCCCGAGGCGCACCGCGCGGTGATGTCGCCCAACGCCCGCGGCAAGATCGTGCTCATCCCGTAGTTGTTACTTCTGAGGAGCACCTCTTCTCTCGCGAAGCCGATTCTTTTCGGACTGGTTTCGATAGGACCTTTTCCTATTCAGTTACTCGACGAAGGTGCAGGCACCATTCGACCACGAGTAGCACGAGGGCTGCGAGAGCGAGCCAGCGCCACGCTTGCAAAGCACCCCAATTACCAGTGAAAGACAGAGCCTTGTTCTCGCTTTCGGCGGCTCGCACATCGGACTCCGCCGCGTCCGAGGTATTCACCGCTAACCAACGTGTTCCCTCCGAACCACGAACTTCGTAGAACCCATTTTTTCTCACGGTGAACGGGGTAGGCGAGTACGTGGCCGGTTCAGTATCGCCGGCAGCCTGCAGTTGCGGAAGCGGATCTTTGCGGATTTCTTCTCCCGCTCTCGGGAAGAAGGTCTCGCCGGCCTTCACGAGCGCCTCGCTGCGCGAGCGGCGTTCAGCAAGCCAATGAATGACGTTGCTTACGAACAAAGGAAAGCCAACGCGCAACGGAAAGTTGGAATCTGCCACCGCGAAAGCGACTGCGACCATGCGCGCCCCCTGCGGATCTTCAAGGGCCATGACCATCGGTTCGCCAGCGCTTCGCATCGGAATGCTGGCACGCCAACGTCTGTCCGCCGGAACCGTCAATTTCTCTGCCTTGGTCAGGCGGATGTCGCGAAATTCCACATTCCAAAGCAGTGGGCTATCGGATTCAGAGGCCTCGAGAAAGTCGGGCGAAATTTGCTCTCCGGCGAGGTTGAACGGCGTGCGCCCAAAGAAGAGGGACGGCTCGGAACCAAGCTTCTCGGAGGCTAAGTCTGCCGGCAGCCAATTGTCGAAAATGACAACGTCGAAGCCAGCACCGAGAGTTGAGCGCCAGGACTCCGGCCGCAGGATCTCCACCGCAATCGAGGGATCAGCCTTTAATGCATTTTCAAGAAACGGATCGTCTTCTCCCACCAGGAGCACACGCAGTTGCTGGCCAGTCGGCAGCACGGCGCGAGCCGAATTGTCGAAATTTAATGCGTCCTTTGAAGTCAGCCTGGCAATGAGAAAACCGGTTCCGGAAGCCAGCATTTCCTTGGGAATGATCGCCGAGAAATCGCGTTGTTCGCCCGGACCCAATGGGAATCGCTGCAAATCGAAGGGTTTCCCATCCAGCGAAAGCTCCAGTTCAGCGGTATTCGCACCGCGAGAGAAGTTTCCCAGCCGAACCATGAGTTCGGCAGACTGCGGACTTGCCGGCAGCGGCCGTTGCGCGAGAGCCAGGAGCGCCAGGTTGTCTGTCGATTTCCCCACGGTAATCTGCTCGGCATTTTCCGGGGCGGCTGCTTTGCGGTCGCCAATGACGATGAGCCTCTTTTCACCGGGTTTAGCGTCGAGAAGTCTGCCGGCCAGCACCATGGCCTCATCGAGGTTCCCACCTGCGTCCGAGGGCTCCAGCGACGACAACTTTCGGCGCAGCTCCTTCCCATCACTCGAGAATGAGGAGACGATTCGCGGAGCTCCCTCCACCGCAAGGATAGCCACTTCGTCATGAGGACCAAGCCTGGAGACCACGTCTTGTGCCGCTAGCAGAGCCTCATCAAAGATACCCGGCGCTTGCATGCGGGCTCGCATATCCAGGACGAGAACAGTCGAGCGATGACCGCGTGAGGAAACTTCCTGCGGCCGGGCGAGCGCGAGAAGCAACAGGAGCATGATCACCAACTGAAAGATCAAGGAGAGCGGATTGCGCAGCCGACCGAGAAACTTGCGATGCGGCTCGCGCTCCAGGACTCTCTGCCAGAAGAGCAGGCTGGAGAACTCCAGCGGCCTTCGCGATGGACGGCGCAAATACAGCACCACGATGGGAACGGCCAGTGATCCGAGGAAGAAGGCTGCGGGAAAGAGAAAATTCATCGCACCAGCCCGTCCCGACGGAAATCTCGGAGAATAATCTCATCAAAAGCGGCGTCGGCGCTGACGAAGGAATAGCCGGCATTGTGCCGCGCGCACCAGGACTTGAGTCCGCCGCGAAAGCGATCGACTTCCTCTCGATAGAGCCGCCGCAGAGTCGAATTCGCCGTCACGGCCAATTCCTGCGCGCTCTCGCAGTCGCGGAGGAGCAAGTCTCCGCTTTGGCTAGGATCGCATTCGGCCGGATCCATCAGATGGACAAGATGCACCGCAAAATGCCGACCGACCAGCGCACTCAAGCCACGCTCGTATCCCGAAGGATCGAGGCAGTCGCTCAAGACGATCGCCAGGCCGCGCCGGCGTCGGCCACGTCCAAAGCGTTCCAAGCTCGAGGAGAGATCGGTTGCGTGGCCGGATGGGTCTGCCCGTAAGAAGCGCAGAACATCATGGAACGCCGGTATCCCCCTGTAATGTCCACTCTCTGCGCGCAACGTGGAATCGAAAAACCAGAGCGCCACATGGTCGAGGCCATGCAACGCAAAATAGGCCAACGCCGCCGCCAGCTGCCGGGCCAGCAGGAACTTGGGCGAGTGGGAAGCGTCGCTGCCGCGCCAGTGCATAGAGGCGCTGCAATCAATCAGAACACCGACGTCGAGTTCCTCTTCCTCCTCGTAGAGCTTCATCATCAGGCGCTCGATTCTCCCATAAATGTTCCAATCGATTCGTCGCGGATCGTCACCCGGCACATAGTTTCGAAAGTCGGCAAACTCCAGGCTCGAGCCCATGCGGCGCGAGCGCCGTTCAGCGCGCAATGTCCCCGCAAAGCGCTTGCTCATTTGCAAGCGCACATGCTCAAGGCGCACGAGGAAATCGTCGTCGAATATGTTGGCCTCGTCGGACATGCCCACAACTACGCCGGGTTGCGCCCCTTTTCCACGCGCATCAGAGAAAATCACGGCCTCTCGGTGGAAGCAGCGCCGCGAAATTCTTCGTGATTTCTCTTGGAGGCTTCGGTTGCCTCGAATTTCTTTGCTGCCATGCGCCCTTTCTTGTCACTTTTCTTCATCTTCGCAGCGATTTGCTTTTCGAGGGCGGAATCATCGCCCCAGCAGTGGACCGAACTCGGCAGATTGGAGGGAGAGGTTGTTGCCTGGCAGGGAGAAGGCTGGTCGGATGGTCGCACGATTCGCCTTGCCGGCGTCTCGTTTCCCTCTTCCAAGAGTATTTTTCGTGTTGTCGACAACCCGCCTGGAAATCGCCAGTCGCTGTCGTCCGCGCTTGCCGCCGTCGGTGCCGTCGCCGGATCGAATGGCGGCTACTTTCACAAGGATTTCACTCCGCTGGGACTGGTCGTCTCGCGGGGCGAAATTATCCATCGATTCGAGAGGGCCAGGCTCCTTAGTGGTGTCCTTGCCGTCCGCCACGGTCGAATGGAGCTTGTCCGTTCCGGCAAATTCAAGTTGGGAAGCGACGTGCAGGAAGCCTTGCAGGCAGGTCCCTGGCTGGTGGAAAAGGGCGTTCCCGTCGCCGGGCTCGATGACACGCGCACTGCCCGCCGCACGATTGTCGCGAACGACGGTAAAGGCCAATGGGCTCTCATCGCCACCTCCTCCATTACCCTAGCCGATGCCTCTCAACTCCTTTGCGCAAAAGGAATCGCCGGACCACTCAAGATTGCGAATGCGTTGAACCTCGACGGCGGCTCGTCAACGGCTCTTCAGGCCGGGTTGCCGCCTGCAATTCTTATCGATCTCGCCGCTCTCGGCGCGGTCCGGAGCTATCTCACCATTGCGCCGCGCCGGCCTTAGTTGCCGCCGTGGATTATTCTTCCTCGCGGGCTTCGGGAATTTCATTATTTTTTTTGCATGCAAATCCACCTTAGCCCCAGACATCTGACTCTTACCGCAGCCATCTACGCGTACGTGGCCGAGAAGATAACTCACCTGGAGCAACTCACGGATCGCATTCTCGCCGCCCATGTCGTCCTCCTTCATGACGAGACGAGGACGAGAAAGCATATCGTTAAGGTGCACCTTGCTGTTCCCGGCCCCGATATTTACGCGGAGGATGCCGAGGATGACCTCTACGCCGCTATCGACAAGGTCACGGGCAAGCTTTCGCAACAGCTCAGAAAACGCAAGACGCGCATTGCCGATCGCAAGAAACATCGCTCGCGTCTCGCGAGTGAAGAGAAGAAAAGGGGCTACAAGCGCCGCTGAGGGCGAGGCTTCCGGTGGACTACAAGGTCAAGCTCGAGGTCTTTGAAGGACCTCTCGATCTCTTGCTTTATCTCATCAAGCGGGACGAGATTGATATTTACGAGATCTCCATTGAACGGATCGCCAAGCAGTATCTCGAGTACATGGAAGCCTTCCAGGTCCTGAATATCGATCTGGCGGGAGAGTTCATCGTGATGGCCGCGAATCTACTCTACATCAAGAGCCGCACGCTGCTGCCCAGGGAACAACAAATGCCGGAGGAAGATGCCGAGGAGGACGATCCTCGATGGGAGTTGATCCGGCAACTTATCGAATATAAGAAATTCAAGGAGGCCGCCTTCGAGCTCCGCTCACGCGAAGCCATCCAAGAAAAGCTCTTCCCCCGATTTCCCTCCAATCCGGAGCTCGCACCGGCGGGCGACCTTCTCGTCAGCGAAGTCGGGATCTTTGATCTGATCAATGCGTTTCAAAAGGCGCTCAGGCGGCTGGAGAGCCGCAAGAGAGAGGAAGATCTTCGCGAGATTTTCGAGGAGAATTTCACCGTATCCGACAAGATCGACTTTTTGCTTCAGGTCATCTATCATGGCGTTCCCGTGCGTTTTGAGGAATGCTTCGCCGATGCCGCGAGTCGCGCCGAGATT
>DATDKN010000154.1:0-2945 GCA_036519995.1 Terrimicrobium sp.
CGAGAGACTATCTCTCGACGCGTAGCGTAACCTTGCCGCAGGTGCGGCGTTTTTCTTTCACACCCGGAGCCTGCTTTGGAACTCCGCAACGGCCAAACGCGGTAGCGTTCAGCTCTGATTTCAGCGAATCCGCCTGCTCGCGTTTGGGGCGTACTTAGGTCCGTCACTGGACGGTTGTTAGGATTACTGGAGCTGGTCCAGAATCAATCCAGTTAATTGTGCGGAGAATGCGGCAGAGCATGGGCTGAGTAACGTGGCAATTCAGGCGAGCGGCTATCTTACCACTTTATTGAGATGCCATTGGCAACTCACAAAGTCCCCCGAAGCATAAGGAATGGGGAGCCCGATATTCATGAGGGCGTCCCCGCGATATACAAGATTGTCAATCTTATATTCTGCACTCGGATCGAGGCCTTTTAGGGGGAGGAACCGCTGTGCTGCGTTGGGCAACGCGAGGATGGTTACGTGCGTGGCGAGTGCCTCCTCCTTCGTCGGTGAAACAACCAGCCAAGCTGCTTCGTTGCACTCGAACGGACTGCGTAGTCGGTAGAGGTCGCCGTTCAGTAATAGTTGGCGCACCTGCTTATAGAAGGCCGTCTGTCGTTTGATCTCTTCGCGCTCGTCGGCTTCGAGGAGGGAGACATCAAGTTCATAACCGACTGCTCCCGTAAAGGCGACGTCGCCACGGGTTCGAAGCGGCGTGATGCGACCAAGCTGATGATTTGGAACCACCGATACGTGAGCCGAGATAGCACTCCAGGGATAGACCAGGCTGGTGCCATGCTGGATCTTCAAACGGCAGATCGCATCCGTGTCGTCGCTCGTCCAGATTTGCGGCATGTAATAGAGAATGCCCGGGTCGAAGCGGCCTCCTCCCCCGGCGCACCCTTCGAAAAGGATATGCGGAAATTCGCCAGTGAGCCGCTCCATGAACTCGTAAAGTCCAAGCATATAGCGGTGGGCGGTTTCTGGCTGACGACCGGCGTCGAGTGCAGCGGAACCAATCTCAGTCATGTTGCGATTCATATCCCACTTGACATAGGTGATCGGCGCAGCGGTGAGGATTTCCTTCATCTGCTGATAGACATTCTCCCGAACTTCCTCGCGCGAGAAATCGAGAACGAGCTGATGGCGTCCTTCACTTCGTGAGCGCCCACCGACGTGCAAACTCCAATCGGGATGCGCACGATAAAGTTCGCTGTCGACCGAAATCATTTCTGGTTCGAACCAAAGACCAAAGTTGAGCCCCTTCTTTTGGATTTGCGCCGCGAGCTCTGCCAACCCTCGCGGCAGCTTCTGTCGGTGCACGAACCAGTCCCCCAACGAAGAGCGATCGTTGTCGCGATGGCCAAACCAACCGTCATCGAGGACAAACAGTTCGATACCCAAGCCCGCCGCGGCAACAGCGATATCGTTTAGCTTAGTCGCGTCAAAATCAAAGTAGGTCGCCTCCCAATTATTGATCACGATCGGACGTGGCCTGTCCCGCCATTCGCCACGGCAGAGATGCTGGCGATAGAGGCGGTGGTAGGCGCGGGACATTCCGCCAAGACCTTCGGCCGAGAAGACCAGCACCGCCTCGGGAGTTTGGAACTCGGTTCCAGGCTCGAGCGTCCAGGAAAAATCAAACGGATTGATTCCCAACTGGGCGCGGCAACCGTAATCGGCATCGCATTCGGCAAGCCCGAGAAAGTTTCCGCTGTAAACGAGATTGAAGCCGTAAACGGATCCGTGATCCTCGTCTGTGCCGAGTTCCGTGAGTGCGAAGAATGGATTGTGATGATGGCTGCTGGCTCCCCGACGGCTTTCTACCGATTGGATGCCCGGGCGAAGAGGTGTGCAGCAGACTTCGCGCTCACGAATGTGCGCGCCGAAAAGATGCAGGAAACTCGAATTCGTTTTCTCCGCCGCAAAGTCAACTGAACAAGACAATGCGCGGCGAACAATGAGAGGAGCCTTTCCTTGATGCAGAATGAGTGCCGACCGGGTGATTACAGAGTGATCGGCGAAGGCGCTGTAGGAAAGCTCGACGCGCAGACCGACTTTCGAATCCTCAAGTCCAATGATGAGTGTTTGCGCTTCCCTCTCGTCTTCAATCCAGGTGGAAGGAAGACCTGAGAGACCAGGCTTCCCGGCGATAATCCGATGATCCTTGAACCGCAGGTCCACGATTCGCGATCCATCTTCAGGCTGAAAAACCTCGAGCGCCGGGGATCTGAAATCCGTCGTTCCATAGACCGGGTATTCCAACGGCAGCGTGTCAAGACTGAATTCCTGGCCCAATCCGTCGGGATTTGGACTGAAGGCACGCTCTCGCAACTGCAAGACGAAGTCCAAATCCTGGGTAGCGATCCTTTTTCCCCAATAAAGATGCGCGAGAAACCCATGCGTTAGCACTTTCATGGCGTAAGTCGCGTCGCCAGCGTGCAAAAAGAAAGTTCTGTCTGCAGAAGAGTATTCGATGGGCATCAGCTCTCCTAGATCAACTTGCAGCGCCAGGGCAATCGCAAATCGTGCCTCCGCTGAGTTCAGCGGAATGTTCATGATTTGGTGGCTTCCAGAGCACACGAAACCCTCTGACTTTGCGGGAGGATTAACTCAAGAGTAGCGAGGAACTATGCTAATGATCGTGGCACTGCCTTTGCCGCTCGCACTCCTCTCCGGCGACTCTGGGCCATCCTCAGGCGCCAGCGACTGTCGAGGGTTCGTACATCGCCTCTGTGCTTCGGCAACAGGCGGAGCGAAGCGATTACATCTCTGCTCCTATCGGCGTGCGGAAAAAGTCGGTTCCTGCGCAACCATGTCAGGGCACATTGCAAACAGGTGTAGTGACGCCAAGCCCGAACCGGATTCTTGGTTTGGATCGTGCATCCGTAGAATCGGCTTCCGTCAGCGTCGTTTCCTCCCCCCGATCGAACGCGCTCATTTGAGGTCAACACGATGCC